>NZ_JABWRA010000033.1:0-74298 GCF_014268705.1 Pseudomonas sp. SWRI179
GAAACCTTGCAGAACCTCTAAAGCACCGCGGGCAAGCCTTGCTCCCACAGGTTGACCCTATACCCCCTGTGGGAGCGAGCCTGCTCGCGATGGCGTCGCATCAGTCAACATCAATGCTGGCTGAACCACCGCTATCGCGAGCAGGCTCGCTCCCACAGGTACGTGCCTGTCCAGGTCTAACTGGTTTACAGGCTCAGATTGCGGTTCGAAGCCTTGAGGAATTCCTGCTTCAACTCGGCAAACGTATGCACCGCCGGGAATTGCGGGAATTCACGAATCACATTCTCCGGCGCATGGAACAGAATCCCGGCATCGGCTTCGCCCAGCATCGTGGTGTCGTTGTAGGAATCCCCCGCCGCAATCACCCGGTAGTACAGGCTCTTGAAGGCCAGGACCGACTGGCGCTTGGGATCTTTCTGACGCAACTGGTAGCCGGTCACCCGCCCGCCGTCATCGGTAATCAGGCGATGGCAGAGCAAGGTCGGGAAGCCCAGCTGGCGCATCAGCGGTTGGGAAAACTCATAGAACGTGTCGGACAGAATCACCACCTGGAAGCGCTCGCGCAGCCAGTCGACGAACTCGATGGCACCGTCCAGCGGCTTGAGGGTGGCGATGACTTCCTGGATATCGGAGAGCTTGAGGCCATGCTCGTCGAGGATGCGCAACCGTTGCTTCATCAGCACATCGTAGTCGGGAATGTCCCGAGTGGTTGCCCTGAGGGATTCAATCCCGGTTTTTTCAGCGAAGGCGATCCAGATCTCCGGGACCAGCACACCTTCCAGGTCGAGACAGGCAATTTCCACAAGACACTCCCATTTTTTTGATGTTTATCGGTTGAGCGAACAAAAGGCCTGCCGACTCTAGCCATTCGTCGAAGCCCGCGCAACGCACAGGGACGCGCCAGCCCCGACAGCTTTTGTTACCATCAGCCCCATATAGAGCGCCCAGCGCCACCGACCTGTAGGAAACCGCCCTGATGAGCCCATCGTTTGACGTCGTGGAACTCGCCACGACCTATGCCAACAAGTCCCCGCAGGACATCCTCAAGCTGGCTTTCGCCGAATTCGGCGATGACCTGTGGTTGTCCTTCAGCGGCGCCGAAGACGTGGTGCTGGTGGACATGGCCTGGAAACTGAACAAGAACGTCAAGGTGTTCAGCCTCGACACCGGTCGCCTGCACCCGGAGACCTATCGGTTCATCGACCAAGTGCGCGAGCACTACAAGATCGACATCGAACTGGTGTCGCCGGACCACACGAAACTTGAACCCTTCGTGAAGGAAAAAGGCTTGTTCAGTTTCTACAAGGACGGTCATGGCGAGTGCTGCGGCATCCGCAAGATCGAGCCGCTGCGGCGCAAACTGACCGATGTCCGCGCCTGGGCCACCGGCCAGCGCCGCGACCAGAGCCCCGGCACCCGCAGCCAGGTGGCGGTGCTGGAAATCGACACGGCGTTCTCTACCCCCGAGCGCACCCTGTACAAATTCAACCCCCTGTCGCAGATGACCAGCGAAGAAGTCTGGGGCTACATCCGCATGCTCGAACTGCCTTACAACAGCCTGCATGAACGCGGCTTCATCAGCATTGGCTGCGAACCTTGCACCCGCCCGGTGCTGCCGAACCAACACGAGCGCGAAGGCCGCTGGTGGTGGGAAGAAGCCACGCAGAAAGAATGCGGGCTGCACGCCGGCAACATCATTGCCAAATCCAAGAGCGTCTAAGCGAGCGCCAGACTCTGTACACAAAAATGTCACCACAAGTGCCATTTTTGTGTGCACTTACTTCGTAACTGCCCCGAAAGGTTACACCTTCCCTCCCGCGTTATCTGTTCTCCCTTCTTCACTGGCGTTCGCCAAAAAATAAATACCTGTTTAAACGGTCAGTTTTAAATCACGGTATTTCAGCTAGTTATTTAAAACCCATAACAAAACGAAATTAGTGCTGCAACGGATAGATCCGTAAGTGGCATAAATATGGCTTGAGTCGATAAGTGTTTTGTATACAACATCTATAAAACATACACACACTTTAGATCCGCAAGCCTGAAGCGCCCTATCCCGTACAGGCTGCAGATGCCCCGTAACCAATGATGCTCGCCCGCCGCGACGAAGATTTGTCGAGCCTCGCGCTCATGCACAGTCATCGCAGCGCCGAGAATCAGGAGCCTGCCGGAATGCGTACAAGTCTCTCCAATAACATCGCGCTGGATCTGCCCTCCTCCACCCCCGCCCTCGAAGACCACACCGCGTCCCTGGCACTGAGCCCGAGGCTGCACAACAAGGACCTGGCGCCGACCAAGGCCGAAGGCCGCCGCTGGGGCCGCTACAGCATCTTTGCCCTATGGACCAACGACGTGCACAACATCGCCAATTACTCCTTCGCCATCGGCCTCTATGCCTTGGGCCTGGGCGGCTGGCAGATCTTGCTGTCCCTGGGGATCGGCGCGGCGCTGGTGTATGGTTTCATGAACCTGTCCGGCTACATGGGCCAGAAAACCGGGGTGCCGTTCCCGGTGATCAGCCGGATCAGCTTCGGCATCCACGGCGCGCAGATTCCTGCGCTGATCCGCGCGGTCATCGCCATCGCCTGGTTCGGGATCCAGACCTACCTGGCGTCCGTGGTGTTCCGCGTGTTGCTGGTGGCGATCCACCCGGGATTCGCCGACTACGACCGCGACTCGATCCTAGGCCTGTCGAGCCTGGGCTGGGTGTGTTTCGTGGCGATCTGGTTCGTGCAACTGGTGATCCTGGCCTACGGCATGGAGATGGTGCGCCGCTATGAAGGCTTTGCTGGCCCGGTGATCCTGGTGACCGTCGCGGCCCTCGCCGGGTGGATGTACACCCAGGCCGACGCCACCATTGCCTGGTCAATTCGCGAGCCGCTGACCGGAGGCGAAATGTGGCGCAATATTTTTGCCGGTGGCGCGCTGTGGCTGTCGATCTACGGCACCTTGATTCTCAATTTCTGCGATTTCGCCCGCTCCTCGCCGTGCCGTCGGACCATCATCGTCGGCAATTTCTGGGGCCTGCCGGTGAACATCCTGGTGTTTGCCGGGATCACCATCCTGCTCTGCGGCGCGCAGTTCCAAATCAACGGGCAAATCATCGAAAGCCCGACCCAGGTCATTGCCTCGATTCCCAACACGTTTTTCCTCGTGCTTGGCTGCCTGGCCTTCCTGATCGTCACCGTGGCGGTGAACATCATGGCCAACTTCGTCGCCCCGGCCTTTGTCCTCAGCAACCTGGCGCCCAAGTACCTGACCTTCCGCCGCGCCGGGCTGATCAGCGCCGCGATCGCCGTGCTGATTCTGCCGTGGAACCTCTACAACAGCCCGCTGGTGATCGTGTACTTCCTGTCCGGCCTCGGCGCCCTGCTCGGGCCGTTGTACGGGGTGATCATGGTCGACTACTGGCTGCTGCGAAAAGGCCGCATCAACGTGCCGCAACTGTACAGCGAGGACCCAAACGGTGCGTATTTCTACAGCAACGGGGTCAACCTGCGTGCCGTGGCGGCATTCATTCCGGCCGCGCTGATCGCCATCATCCTGGCCCTGGTGCCCGGTTTTGACGCAGTATCACCGTTTTCCTGGCTGATTGGCGCTTCGATTGCAGGGTTGTTGTACCTGATCATCGCCAAGCGCCAGCCGTATTACGAGGACGTCAGCGGTGAGTCCATCGCTGTGGATAACGTTCATCATTGATCGCCCGAACGGCCCGCCCGGTTCGGGCCGCTTACTTTTGTGTGTTAAGGAGGACAGCTCATGCGAATTCTCGTGGTCAACGTCAACACCACCGAATCCATCACCCAAGCCATCGCCCGCCAGGCCCAGGCCGTCGCCGCGCCGGGCACCGAGATCGTCGGGCTCACGCCACATTTCGGCGCCGATTCCATCGAAGGCAATTTTGAAAGCTACCTGGCGGCCATCGCGGTGATGGACCGGGTGATGTCCTACGACCAGCCGTTCGATGCGGTGATCCAGGCCGGCTATGGCGAACACGGTCGTGAAGGCCTGCAGGAACTGCTGAACGTGCCGGTGGTGGACATCACCGATGCGGGCGCCAGCACGGCCATGTTCCTCGGCCATGCCTATTCGGTGGTCACCACCCTGGACCGCACCGTGCCGCTGATCGAAGACCGGCTCAAGCTGTCCGGCCTTTTCGACCGCTGCGCTTCGGTAAGGGCCAGTGGCCTGGCGGTGCTGGAGCTTGAGCAGGATCCGCAGCGGGCGGTTGAAGCCATCGTCCGGCAGGCCGAGCTGGCAGTCAGCCAGGACAAGGCCGAGGTGATCTGCCTGGGCTGTGGCGGCATGGCCGGGCTTGATGAGCAGATCCGCCAGCGCACCGGGGTGCCGGTGGTCGATGGGGTGACGGCGGCGGTGACCATTGCCGAATCGCTGGTGCGGTTGGGGTTGTCGACGTCGAAAGTGCGCACCTATGCCACGCCGCGGCCCAAGACCATTATTGGCTGGCCGGGGCGGTTTGGGCGGTGAGTGCATGACTTTAGACCGAGGCGCCCCCTTCGCGAGCAAGCCCGCTCCCACAGAAGATCTGTGTCGTACACAAATCTTTTGATCAATACAATCAAATGTGGGAGCGGGCTTGCTCGCGAAGGGGGCGACTCGGTCCGAAGCCTGGCTCAAACCGCACTAAACCGCCGCGCCAACCCCTGCTCGGCAAACTGCTCGATGATGAAATCCACGAACGCCCGGGTCTTGCCCGGCAGCAACTTGTGCTCGGCGTAGTAGATGGAGATGTTGCCATCATCGACGTACCAGTCCGGCAATACCCGCTGCAGCGCCCCGGATTCCAGAAAAGGCATGGCGATCGGCATGCTCACCAGGCCGATACCAAGGCCTTGGGCCGCGGCCGCGCAGTCGGCTTCCGAATCGCTCATGGTCATGCGCGTCTTGAGCGTCAGCGGGCTGTGTTCGCGGCTGCGGCTGGTCAACTGCCAGGAACGCACGCGCCCGGTTTGTGGCGAACGAATCAGAATGCCCTGATGCTGCGCCAGATCTTCCGGCTCTTTCACCACGGCATGGGTTTGCAGGTAGTCCGTAGCGGCAACCAGCACCCGATGGGCCACCGTCAACTTGCGCGCCACCACGCCTTGGGGCAGCTCGAAACCGCCGCCGATGGCGGCATCGAAGCCCTGGCCGATCAGGTCCACTTGGCGATTATCGAAATGCCAATCCGGGTTGATCGCCGGGTAGCGTCGCAGAAACGCCCCCAGCAATGGCACGACATACAATCGACCGAACGCCGTGCCCATGCTCACCTTCAGCGTCCCCGCCGGTTGCCCACCAGCGCTGGCCAGGTTGGCGACAGCGTTCTGGATGGTGTTGAAGCTGCTGCCGACCTCCGTCAAGAACAACTGGCCGGCTTCGGTCAGCCGCAGGCTGCGGGTGCTGCGCTGGAACAGGCGTACGCCCATTCGCGCCTCCAGCTTGGCGACGCTTTTACCCACCGCCGCCGGGGTCACGCTCAAGCGTCGCGCCGCCTCGGCAAAGCTGCCGACTTCGGCGCTGCGCACAAAGCATTCGATACTGTTAAAGGTCTCCATGGGCGCCACTCTAAACTTTTGGTTTAGACAGACTATAGCAACGACGGTCTACACAGCCCATGACCGCTTCTTGATACTCGCTCCATCACCGCGGCATCTCGCCCCGGCACACTTTGGAGAACATCATGAGTAACCCAGCACTGAACGGTAAAGTCGCCTTGGTCCAAGGCGGTTCGCGCGGCATCGGCGCCGCCATCGTCAAACGCCTCGCGGCAGAAGGCGCCGCCGTGGCCTTCACCTATGTCAGCTCCGGCGCGAAATCTGAAGAACTGCAGAACAGCATCACCGCAGCGGGCGGCAAGGCCCTGGCAATCAAGGCCGACAGCGCCGACGCCGACGCCGTGCGTAACGCCGTCGCCGCCACGGTCGAGGCGTTTGGTCGGTTGGACATCCTGGTCAACAATGCGGGCGTGCTGGCCATGGGACCGCTGGAGGAATTCACACTCGAAGATTTCGACCAGACCCTGGCCATCAACGTGCGCAGCGTGTTCGTCGCCACCCAGGCGGCGGCGCGGCACATGACCGAAGGCGGTCGCGTCATCAACATCGGCAGTACCAATGCCGACCGCATGCCCTTCGCTGGCGGCGCCACGTACGCCATGAGTAAATCGGCACTGGTCGGCCTGACCAAAGGCCTGGCCCGTGACCTGGGCCCGCGCGGCATCACCGTCAATAACGTGCAGCCCGGCCCGGTGGACACCGACATGAACCCGGCCGACAGCGACTTCGCCTTGAGCCTGATGTCGCTGATGGCCGTCGGTCGCTACGGCAACGTCGATGAAATTGCCAGTTTCGTCGCCTACCTGGCCGGGCCGGAAGCCGGTTACATCACCGGTGCCAGCCTGACCATAGACGGTGGTTTCGGCGCCTGATCCAGGCATGGAAAAACGCCGGTCATGGCTTCATCCCATGGGGCGAGGGAGCTTGCTCCCGCTGGGCCGCGCAGCGGCCCTCTTTTTCAGGCCCATTCCAACTCCGGCAAACCACAAAGGCTTGGCTGGAACATCCTCAAGGAGCGGATGATCCCGTCGGCATGGGCGTATTTTTCGTCCGCCATGGCCGAATCCGGAATGGCAATGGCGGTCATGCCAGCCGCTTTCGCGGCCGTCACGCCGAACGGGGAATCCTCGAACACCAGACAATCGCGCGGCTCGACACCCAGGCGCCGGGCGGCGGTGAGGAAGATATCCGGTGCCGGTTTTGCCGCGCCGACTTCGGGGTCATCCGCCGTCACGATGCAATCGAACAGCGCGAACCAGTCCCGGTGCAAGGTGGTTTTCAGCTCGAACGTAGGGCTCGACGAACTGGTCCCCACCGCTATCGGAATGTTGTGGGCCTTCAGATGCCGCACCAGTTCCTCGGCGCCAGGCATGCCCAGGGCGTGAGGAAAACGCTCGCGCATCAAGGGCTCGCGAATGGCCAGGAATTCCTGGGGCGTGATCGGTAATTCCAGCGCCTGGACGACGTAATTGGCCAAGTCCACAGCCCCGCGTCCGATGATGTTCTGTTTGACGCTCCAATCGAACGTGCGCCCATAGCGCTCGGCGATGATGGAAGTCACCTCGGTGTAGATCCCCTCGGTGTCCAACAACAGCCCGTCCATGTCGAAAATCACAGCCTTGATCGGGCCAAACTCTTTCAGCGGTGCATTCATCGCATCTGATCCGTTATCAACACAACATTCCAGGGATGGCTCAGGTGCGCCAGGGTAGCGTGTTCGCCTTAAAGGATTCAGCAGGATAACGAAGGGGGCTTGGAACCGGCAATGGGAAATCCATGGACGGGTTTTGTGGCGAGGGCGCTTGCTCCCGCTCGGTTGCGCAGCGACCGTAATATCGTGGGGCTGCTTCGCACCCCAGCGGGAGCAAGCTCCCTCGCCACAAAAGCGGATCGGTTTGGATGACGATGCAGCGGTTATTGACCCGAGCTGCCGGAGCCGCCCGATCCCGAGCCGCTGCCGCCCGAGCTGCCACCGCTGTCGCTGGTACCGGTTCCTCCGCTGGTGCCACCGCCGGCGTCGGCGCCGCCCATCGTGCTGCCGCCACTCATCGAACCGCTGCCGGTGCCGGGGCTGGTGCTGCTGCCGCTGGCATCGCCGCCATTGCCACCACCGACGGAGCCTGGGGGCAAGGCGTTACCGCTGGCACCGGACGTTGAGCCAGCCTCCATTTCCGAAGAAGGTGGCATCCCGCCCTTGTCCACGGGAGGCGTGCCGCTGGAAGATTGTGCGAAAGCGGCCAACGAACTGACCGAAAGAATCCCGGCGAGTGTCAGCGCTGTCATGTTGGACTTCATCATGGTGAGTCTCCTTTTCAAGGTACTTACCTGATGTGTGGCATGCGTGAAGGGTCGATGGTGCCACTGGATCGACGGGCGGGCTGTCGATCAGCTCGGCTTGCCGGAGGCATCATCACCAGCGATATCCGGGTCATCCGGGGTCGCCTCGACATCCTCGTCGTCGCTGGGCACTTGCTCGACGCCCGCTTCGTCATCGGGCGGCAGCTGGTCGCGGCTCAGCGGGTTGGTGGGCGACGGCAGCGGGTATTCGGGGGTTTCTTCGTCGTCGCGGGCGGGCGAATGGGCAGTCATATATAACCTCCTGGCAGGTGAACGCACCTGTTCTGCAGCTTAAAGAACCGGGCGATCCGTTTGAGCGCTTTCACTTGTAGGATTCGTCCTCAAGTTCAGCGTCCTCATCGTCGAGCAAGGGCACTTGTGCGTCGTCCATCAGCGAACCGGGGTCTTCATTGCCTGGGTCGTTGGGGCCTGGGTCATTGATGAAGGGAACGCCCGTCGGGCCTTTTTCTTCCTTGCCTTCAGTTTCCGGCGTCATGACACACCTCGCGATTGCTGATGGATGTATGAATTTGAGGCGGGGGGGCGGCAATCGTTCCCCTGTGTGGGAGCGGGCTTGCTCGCGATGGCGGTGTCACAGTCGATGACGATGTTGGATGTGCTGGCCTCTTCGCGAGCAAGCTCGCTCCCACAGTTTTTTTGTGTCGTACGCAGATGTTACGAACACCCCAAATCCCCTGTGGGAGCGAGCCTGCTCGCGATGGCGGTGCCGCTGTTACATAGCGGCTGGCGCTGTTTGTTGCCCTTGCTTTAGGCATCAAAAGAAGCCCCAAAAAAAACGGCGCTTTTCATTTCTGAAAGAAGCGCCGTTTTTTCCAGTTGAACAGCATCACGGCATGAGGCCGGATCCATTCATCCAAGCATCCGCTTAGCGGTGCTTTCTCTTGTGCTTGTGCTTCTTGCCACCGGAGTGACCGTCGTTGTCATTGGACAGGTTGCTGCCCAACGCGCCGCCCGCCGCGCCGCCGATGCCTGCGCCGATAGTGGAGCCGGTGGAGCCGCCCAGGCGGTTACCGACAATCGAGCCACCGGCCGAGCCCAGGCCACCGCCGATGGCGGCTTCCGTGCGGCTGCCTTTGCGCGCGCCCACGGCGCTACCGGCTGCGCCGCCGACACCGGCGCCAATCGCGGCGCCTGTGCTGCCGCCCATCTGCTGGCCGACCACGTTGCCCAACACACCGCCCAGACCACCGCCGACCGCGGCGGTACCGTCGCCGGCAGCCATCGCGCCCTGGGCAACCACTAACCCCAGTAACAAGGTGGACAAAGTCAAACGCATGATAGAAACCTCAAGAATGCCGCATCGGGGAGAAATGGCCGATGCGTGCGGGCGCGAGTTTACGCCACACAACGTCAGCCATGACGGTTGGACAACGAAACGGCGGATTATTTTATGACAGGCAAAAAAAAGCCCGCTGGGGAAACGGGCAGGTACTGCTTTCTAACGGATGAGCTCAGAGTACGTACCTGCTTGTGAAAGAAACGTGAAAGAAACCGCGGTTTGAGAAAAGATGAAAAATATTTATGTAAAGACCGGGATATCCCTGTAGGAGCTGCCGAAGGCTGCGATCTTTTGATCTTTCGCTTGAGACTCAATTGTCAGAGGAAAGATCGCAGCCTCGTTGCACTCGACAGCTCCTACACAGCTCCTGCGCAGCCCCGGCGGGAACGATCTCTGGCAACGACTCGTCGTCATTTCTTGACCGGAACCCTGGGCAAAAACTTGGCCTTCTCCCCTCGCTCCACCTTGGCCACCTTCGTCCTGATGGACTTGATCGGCTCATCGCCAAAGTCTGCATGGTAGGTCGACTGGCCACACTGCAACCCTTCATTGATCGGATATGCGGCTCCGTGCTCCTCGCTGTACGGTGTTCCCATTGCCTTTCCCCTTTCATTGAGGTCCATACCGGCAACAACCGGTTGCCTGACAATATCGACCTTCACGACAGTGAGACTAGTCGGTCATCAACAGACTGTTGATTCAACAGCGCCCTTCGCCGACGAATGGAACTCACTGTTTCAAAAAGGAAACACTCATTCAGCACCCAGCATCGTCCGGTTCAAAACCCGGGAAACCTGATCGGCGGAATAGGGTTTGGACAAGAACTCGAAGCCCTCATGACCGCTGTGGGCCAACTCTTCGCTGTAACCAGAAGTCAGCACCACCGGCAGGTCCGGGCGACGCTGGCGCAGTTCTCTCGCCAGGGCAATCCCGCTGATGCCGGGCATCACCACGTCAGAAAATATCGCGTCGAACGCCATCGCATCCGGGCCGACCATCTCCAGCGCTTCTTCGGCGTTGGTCGCCCAGGCGGTTTCGTAGCCCAGGTCCTGGAGGATCTGATTGGCAAAACGCCCCACCTCCAAATTGTCTTCCACGACCAACACCCGACGCTTGCCCTTTTCCAGCACCAGGGGCGTGTGTTCTTCCTTGACCGGCTCGTGGTTTTTCTCGGGCTCCACTTCCGGAAGGTACAAGGTAAACACCGTCCCTTCGCCCACCACGGTGGAAACATCGACGTTGCCACCGGACTGCTTGGCGAAGCCAAACACCTGGGACAAGCCCAACCCCGTGCCCTTGCCCACTTCCTTGGTGGTGAAGAAGGGTTCGAAGATGTGCTCGAGCACTTGCGCGTCTATACCCGTACCCGTATCGGCCAAGGCGATGGCGGCAAAGGATTGCCCGGCCCCGGCATGACCACGGATCGGCGGCATGCCACCGCCACAGCTGAGCCGCAGCCACAGCGTGCCCTGGCCATTCATGGCATCCCGCGCATTGAGCGCCATATTGATCAGCGCCGTCTCGAACTGGCTCAAATCCGCACGGATGTAACAGGGCC
Source organism: Pseudomonas sp. SWRI179 (assembly GCF_014268705.1). Taxonomy (NCBI): domain Bacteria; kingdom Pseudomonadati; phylum Pseudomonadota; class Gammaproteobacteria; order Pseudomonadales; family Pseudomonadaceae; genus Pseudomonas; species Pseudomonas sp. SWRI179. The sequence continues at coordinate 10,754 of NZ_JABWRA010000033.1, forward strand.
GATCGCACAACTCGACGTTGACCTGGATCCGCGCCCCCGTGACGGTTTGCAGCATGTCCCCCAGGCTCTGCACTAGCTTGCCCACGTCAATGACTTGCGGCTTCAAGGGCTGGCGCCGGGCAAACGCAAGCAACTGGCTGGTCAACTTGGAGGCGCGCTCCACCGTTTCGGACACCGCCGTCATGTAGCGTTGCCGGCGATCGTCGGACAGGTTGGGCATGCGCAGGAAATCGACCGAAGAACGGATGATTGTCAGCAAATTGTTGAAGTCATGAGCCACGCCGCCAGTGAGCTGGCCGATGGCTTCGAGCTTTTGCGACTGGCGCAGCGCCGCTTCGGTCTGTTTCAACCGCGTGGTGCGTTCCTCGACCCGTTCCTCCAACGTCGCGTTCAACTCGGCCAGGGCCGCCAGGCCTTCGCGCACAGCGGCGTCGGCACGGGCGCGCTCAATGTGGGCCCAGGAGCGCTCGGTGACTTCCATCAGCAGCGCCAGATCGTTGGACGACCAGATCCGCGGCGTCTTGTCGTGAATAGCCATCAGCGCGGTCAATCGCCCGCCCTTGATCAACGGCACGCAAATGGTCGCCGCGATGCCAAGGGCCTGGAACGCCGCCGCTTCCTCCGGCGGCAGCTCCTTGAGATTATCGTTGAGCACCAGCGGCTTGCCGGCCCGCAGATTCGTGACCGCCAGTCGGCCAAAATCAGCCAGCCGATAGTGCCCAAGAATATGCGGCGAGCCCACCCGGGCCCAATCGCCGCGAATGGTGAAACCGTCCTCGTCCTCATCCATGTCGGCGTAGGCACAATTGGACAGGTTCAAGTGCGCCGCCAGGATCCGCGTGGTGGTCGCCATGATGGCCTGCGGGTCGGTGGCGTTTGCCACGGCGGTGCCGATGGCATCCAACACCGCCAGCCGCTGGGTCATGAACACCGTGGAAGTGGTCTCGGTGACCGTGTCCAGCATGCCCACCACCTTGCCGAACTGGTCACGGATGGGGCTGTAGCAGAACGTGAAATAGGCCTGCTCAGGACCGCCGCCGCGCTCGATGATCAGGGGGAAGTTCTCTATATAAGTGGCTTGCCCCTCGAAGGCGGCCTGCACGATTGGCCCGATATCGCGCCAGACCTCCTGCCACACCTCATCGAACCCTCGCCCCAGCGCCTCGGGCTTGCTGCCAAGGATCGGCAGGAACGCATCGTTGTACACCGTGATCAGGTCCGGGCCCCAGACGATGGCCTGGGGAAAATGCGAGGCCAGGCTCAGCGCCACGGTGGTCTTCAACACATCGGGCCACTGGCCTGGCGGCCCCAACGACGTGCCCTCCCAAGGATGGCGGCGGACCCGTTCAGCCATTTCTCCGTAGCTCTGGAGCCAATCTGTCATGCGTTCGATCCTTCTGAGACGCCAATACCAACGAGGGGAAAGCTTGTGACCCCAGGCAGGGCCGTATTATCCCGCGCGGGGTGGGAATGCGCGATTGGAATGTGGGATGCGTCGGGGGGTAAATGGGGGGTAACGGGCAGATATGGGCGATGAGGCTACAGAAATATCCTACAAATCGTTGTGTTTTGGCCGGATGTACGTGAGGGGCTTGCCTGGTTGTAAGACATACAGCTCAGATACTCAGGGCTATGGCAACGTCCTACATATGATTGGGAATCCCCTTCCCTATCAATCCCTTGCGTATTTTTTGCGGTGGCGACTATAGTCTTGGCGTCGCCCAAATGGCGGCCGGGTTTGGCGACTCGATTGACACAAGTGCAACGGTGCTTTCTGCTGTGGCAGAAGCACACTCGTGCTCACAGAAACTGCTTTATGGCAGCTGTGCGCGGGAGACCTTCGGGTCTGCCGGCTCCTTGTGTCACCGGTTCGCCAACCTGCGTACAGCTGTCACCCTTTGTTTGGCGACAAAGTGTGGCAGTTCATTCATGACACAAGGAATTGATATGAACCGATATATGGGCCTCACCAGCAACGCCGACGACCAACCCCTCTACGTCGATACCACCGCCCCACTACACATCCTGCTCGACTCAGCCGCCTACCGAATCCGTGCCGCCACCCAGTTCCTGGAGAACTTGGCGATGCGTGATGAACTGACCATCGACCCCGCAACCCTTCAGGACCTGGCACAACTGTGCTGCATCCCACTGCGTGATGGGTGTGACGTGATGGATGTGATTGCCCGACGATTGGATGCAGCACCGGCCGGTTCCACTCTATAAGCCTGCCCGCCGAATAAGCCTGCTATCCGACAACCTGTGGCGAGGGAGCTTGCTCCCGCTGGGCTGCGCAGCGGCCCCTTTTGTGAGCGCTGCGCACTCAAGCGGGAGCAAGCTCCCTCGCCACAAAAGAAAACAGCTCCATGTCATGGTTTGGCTGTAGTAGAGGACTCCCCAATGACGCACACCGCTACCGACAGTGTCGCAACTCAGGTCCGCAGGCTTGCTGAAACCCACAATGTTACTGCTGAGCTTGACGCCATCAGTCGTATGGCCGCGACCATTACCCGTCTGACCGGCGACGTCGTCGAACTGGATAACGTCGAACAGTTGCTCGTCAATCTCAAGAGAAAAGGCATTCTGAGCAAGTCTGAGATCCTGACGCTCCAAGGTGAGTACCTTCAAGAAAGAAGACGCGCCAAGAAACGTAGCGCATGAGTGTTGATCCGCTCAGTGATTCCGAAACCGCAGGTTATCTTCAAAATTTACTAGTTGGTTTGAAAAACGCCTCCTGACGGAGGCGCCTTGAGTCAAGAACTCCGAGTCATCTCAGAAGCAAGCACTAACCGCTCAAGACCGATGCCGAATCCTGCCCCCTCTCGATAGGCTCCACCGCCGACAACCTGCTGCTGTGCCCCTAACACCGGACAACGCACCTCAAACCCATTCCCTTCAAGGTAATAACTTAATCCACGCTTCACTGATAGATTGAGTTCGTATTCGAGCCCCAGCGAGTCAAGAAAACCGATGCAAATTGCTTGGCTACGCTGTAATGCCAGATTCGGCGTGGGGCTAAGAATTTCCAGTCCCAGTTGAGTGAACTCGCGATACCGACCCGCTTGAGGTCGCTCATACCGGTAACAACGCGCCACGTAAAAAAACATCGCTTCTTCTCGTGATCCGAGAAGTAAATCATTGCGCTCCTGAAAAAGCGCGGTGGCCTCTGGGATGAGGCAACAAGAACGTCCGGCCTTGTCGTCAAAAGCCCACATTTGCCCGATTATTTCACTCCCGCCGGCTTTCTCTATAAACGTGTCCTGGCCCCACAACGCAGGAACTATGGCCTCCTCAGCCCCTGCATCGATGAAGATAGCTCCGAAAGCGCCCCTCCAGCTCTCGCATGAGTACAGCTTCTTTTCCAGTCACTATTCGGGTTCCGCGAAGCATAGTCATTTTTCCGATCTCACTTTTTACAACCAATAAAAAAGGCGCCGTCGGCGCCTTGGTTTGTTTCATTGATGGGTCAGAATGGATGTTTCGAATTCTGATCAATCGATGAGTATGAGCAACCGCGGCACTCTGGGTGAGGTCCGTGATGATGGTGATTGCTTGGAATAAATTGAGTCATAGCCGATCCTTGCACAATTCAGGGGGCGCTTACAAGGTACGGCTCTTCGTGCTGATTCGTTGCCCGTCAATCGCTCGGGACTAGCCTTCCAGATATCTACACAAGAACGTCGAGAAAACCATGCCTGACCGCAAACAACTCCATCAGGACGGTTACGCCCTGCTACGCCAAGCGATCCCGGCCGAGTGGCTGGCTGACTTGCGCAGCGTGTTCGATGCCGGCGTGAAACCGTCGGACCAATGGCCAGTGCCCCGCGGCATGGACTGGCGCTATTCGATGCTGGACGACGATGCAACAATTCAAGCCGTGTGCCGCCTACCCCAGCTACTGGCGGTGGCAGGAGAATTGATCGGCGAGCGGTTCTTCCTCTCCCAAGTGGAAGGACGTGAACCCCTTGCCGGTAACGGCCACCAACAATTGCACCGCGACTTGTCAGCCCAACGACCAGGCGACATCGCTGTCGCCTTGGCTTTCTTCGACGATTACGGCCCTGAGAACGGCGCGACACGGATCGTCCCCGGCAGCCACCGCCCCGAGCCGGGCGCCCCACCTTTCGACTTCAATGACGAGTCACGCGCCGTGCAGCTTTCAGGCAGCGCCGGTGACATCCTGGTGTTCGATGTCGATCTGGTGCACGCGGGCAGCCTGAACGTGATCGGCGCACGCCGTCGCTCCACCCTGATCAGCTATTTCTCGGAATCGCTCTACGCCTCACACCTGGAAACCGTGGCGCTGCGCAATATTCGGATGGACACCCGCGACCGATTCGCTCCCTCGGATTTTGCTTTTGGGGATTAGATTTCCGGGTCGATAAAAGTTATGCACTGCGGTTCGAATCTGAGCTTTAATGCCGGGGGTTATCAACAGCCCCCCTCGTCTAATCAAGGAAGAAACGACATTGAAAACAGCTCTCGGCGCTCTGCTGTTGGCCTGCCTGACAACCACCGCATTCGCTGACGAAAACCCCATCGGCTTCCAATCCTCCACCCTGCCGGATCCGCACAATGGCCGCGCTCTGGAGATGGTCGTTTGGTACCCCAGCGCAACCACCGCAACCGCGCAACTGATCGCCGATAACGCGGTATTTGTCGGCGCCTCCGCCGTGCGTAACGCGCCGCCAACGGACGGCGAACATCCACTGGTGGTGCTCTCCCACGGCTACAGGGGCAACTGGAGCAACCAGATCTGGCTGGCCAGCGCCTTGGCCCAGAAGGGTTACATCGTCGCCGCCATCAACCACCCCGGCAGCACCACCCATGACCGCAGCCCGCAAGCAGCGGCGCAGCTATGGCAGCGGCCCGTTGACCTGCGCCGGGCCATCGATGCGGTCACGGCTCAACCGGAAAAATTTGGTCGGGTCGCCAACGGCCGAATTGCAGCCGTGGGCCATTCACTCGGCGGCTGGACTGCCCTGGAAATCGCCGGCGCGCGCTTCGACCCAGAGCGCTTCGCCCAAGACTGTAAGGCTCATTCGCAGCTAGCCAGTTGCACCGTTTACGAACAGATGAACCCCGCCAGTACCGCTGAAGCGAAGGCCGAGCTGGCCGCTGATTGGCGCGACAAACGCGTCACTGCGGTGGTGACATTGGACCTGGGGCTTTCGCGGGGCCTGACCGATGAGAGCCTGGCCGCCCTTCCTGTACCCGCCCTGGTGATTGCGGCTGGCGTACCGTCGCGAGAGCTTCCCGCCGAGTTGGAGTCCGCCAACCTGGCGAAACGCCTACCCCCAGCGACAAGCCGTTACGTCGGGATCAGCGACGCGAGCCATTTCAGCTTCATGTCGATGTGCAAGCCTGGTGCGCAGAAGATCCTCGAAGAGCACGTGCCGGGGGATGGCATTATTTGTCAGGATGGGGATGGCGGTCGTGCTCGGGGGGTGGTTCAGCAGCAGGTTGTGTCGCTGGTCGCGGAGTTTCTGGCGCAATCCACTGGAGAGCTTGAGAAGGAGGCTAGATGACGATCACACGCCCAGGATTATCGGGATATTTAACGAGTAGGGGCGCCTAATGCAGCGCGTCATGATTATCGGTCAGCCTGGCTCAGGAAAAAGCACGCTGGCTCGGGAAATGGGCAAACATACCGGATTGCCAGTCATTCATATTGACACTATTCATTGGCAGCCCGGTTGGATCGAGCGAAACCCGGACGAGAAGACGCGGCTTTGTCACGAGGTCGAGGCACGCGAACAATGGATTTTTGAAGGCGGTCATTCTGCCACTTGGGACAACCGAATTGCGCGAGCCGATCTTTTGATATGGATTGATCGCTCATCGGTACTTCGGTTCTGGCGTGTGCTTCTCAGAACGTTAACCCAGCGAGGCCGCCCACGCCCCGATCTTCCAGAGAATTGCCCAGAGCAGCTAGGGAACCTTCCGGAGTTTTTCAGATTTATGTGGGCGACCCGTAAATCGGCGCGTGCAAAGATGAAGCAACTTGTAGCAACGGCCCCATCGACATGTCGCGTTATCTGTCTGCGGTCCAACCGCCAGATCCAACTGTTTCTGTCGAATATCGGAGAGGAGGCACCTAGCGTAGAACCGCCGCAAAAAGTCGAAAAAAACGACAACGTCGTTTTATGGAAGCAAGAATAAATCCCCCTCTATTCCATCCCTTTTCCCACCGGCGTGCTCGGCACATCAAGCCCGACTTTCACCCGGTCCAGCGCCACGATTGTCTTGAACCAGGTCACATTGGAATTTTCGGCAAACAATCGCCGCGCCAAAGCCTGGTATTCGTTCATGCTGGCAACGGTTAACACCAGGACGAAATCCACTTCGCCGGTGACGTAATAACACTGCTGAACTTCGGGCACCGCGAAGTGTGCCTTCATCGCCTCCAGCGCCTCGATGCTGGTGCGCTCTGCCATCACTTCCACAATGATCGTGATCGGCCGTCCTACGGCGATGGGATCCACGATGGCGACGTTGCCCGTGATGACGCCCCCCGCTTCCATCCGCTTGATACGGCGCTGAACGGCGGCCGTGGAAAGATTGACCTGCTCGGCCATGAGGCGCAGCGGCATCGTGTTGTCGCGCTGGACGAGGTCCAGGATGGCACGGTCGAATTTGTCCAACGATTCAAGTGCGGCGTCGCTTTTTGCCATGGTAAACCTGTGAGAAATTTTCTCGAAAACTAACAGAAAACTGCGCCCCTTTATCTACCCTGGAGAAATATTATCTTGCCAGCAGTCTGCGTACGCAGCCTTGGTCGCAACACACACAGGATATTATTGGCATGCTCGCACTGTTCCATCTCTCCCCTGTCCTGTTGGTGACAGCCATTCTCGTCGTGCTGCGCCGGCCACCCGTGCACGCCGCCATTGCAGGTACTGTATGGGTCATGGTGCTCTGGCTCGCCGGCGCTGCCGACGCGTGGCGCCTGGGCAGCATGGTGGCCGCTGCTCAAGATACGGCCGTGCTGTTTGCAAGTACGGCTTTCGTGATCGTTCCAGGCCTGGTTTTTGTGATTTTTATCGAGCGCATGGGTGTCAACCTGGCGCTTAGCCAATGGGTGCGGTCACTGGGGCTTGGGCGCGGCGATCAAGTCGTGTTTATCGTTCTTGGACTGGCACCGTTGCTCGAAGCGATGACCGGCTTCGGCGTGTCGTTGATCGCCACGGTGCCCCTGCTGCTCAGTCTCTTCGAACGTCGGGTCGCGCTACGGATAGCACTGACCGGCATGGCAATCATGCCTTGGGGAACGCTGGGCCTGGCATCGGTCATTGGTGCTTCGTTGGTTCACCTGGACGCAACCGCGCTGGCAGCGACCTCGGCATTGACCAGCGCACCGGTTTTTTTGGTCCTCAGTGCAATCGCGCTATCGCTTGCAGGCGTTCGTGATTCGCGGGAATGGAGGGCGTTGGGCGCTTTCTGGCTGCTGTTCGTGGGCGTGCTTTACGGTGCCAGTCGGTGGCTGGGGCCGGAAGTGGCCGGCGTGGCAGCAGGCCTGGTGACGGCTGCTGCGGTACTCTCTGCTGGGCTGTGGCGCCTGCGCCGCAACGACAGCGAGCGCGGTGCGGTGCAATGGCCGCGTCAGGCATGGCCATATCTGGTACTGATCGTCTGCATTGTCGCGTTGAAGACGGTGTGGACGATCACCGCTTGGCCAGATCACTGGGTTGTACAGGGCGCCCAGGTCACCTGGAAACCACTCGCCTCACCCGGCCTGGCACTGGTTCTGGTGCTGATCGGGATAGGGTTTCACACGCGCCGCACACAACGCCAGACAGCACTCGACGTCAACTTGCCTGCTGCGCTGGTGGCGCGGGCGAAGCGGCCACTGTTGACCATTTTCTTCTTCCTGGCGATGTCGCAGATGATGGTGAAGGCCGGCTTCCTCGCGGGTTTGATGCAACTGCTGGCGGGCCTGTCACCCGCCGCCGCGACGTCGCTGGTGGCCCTGTTTGGCGCGCTGTCAGGCTACATGACCGGGTCGAATGTTGGCGGCAACGCGATTTTCATGCCGGCCATCGCGATGTTGCCGGAATCCTCTCGCCTGTTGCTGGCTGCCGTCCAGAACAGCTCGGCAGGGCATGCTGCGCTGGGCTCGCTGTCGGTTGTCATGCTGATCCTGGGACTTGCCAAGACCCAGGCCAAGGAAGAAGGCGAACTGGTAAGGTTTGGCTTCACGCTGGTCTGTCTCAATACCGCGTTAGTCGCGTTGGGCGCGGCGTTGCTGAGTGGGTGGTTTGGATAGTGGAGTGTTGGCAAGTGGAGCCCCTTTTGCACTTTTTCCAACCCCTTGGGTTCATGTCTCTTTCCCAATAGTTTCTGACTTAACTATCCTACGCCTCCACCCCAAACGGATTCGCCACGATGTATCTGCGTTCAAGCATCTTGTTGTGCCTGTGCCTTTTCAGCAGCCTGAGCCAGGCCGCTGTTAACTGTTCGGCCCTGGCGGAAAAGATCTCCGGGACGGTGCCGGAGTTTCATCCGTCGGTGCAAGGCAAAGTCATTGGCACCGGACGCCTGCATTTCCACGAAGCGCCCGATGAAGCCTGTTCCAATAAGAAGATTTTTGTCATACCCGGCGACTCCCTCACCGTTTACTCCAGCCTTGAAGACGAATCATGGCTGGAAGTGAACTTCATCGCCAAGAGCGGCGACGACTTTACCGGTTGGGTAAAGGCTGATCGGGTCGAGATTGGCGCACCTTACGGAGCGCCAGCAGACGATACCGACGACGCGCCAGCGAGTGATGCTCAATAAAGGGGAGAAGAAACGATGACGAGTCCACCAGACGGGAACGGTCTATTCCCGGCCACTACACACGACAATGTGGCTGATGGCATCGGTTTCGCCGCCTGGGCTCGCGCCTGGGAGGCGCTTGGCGTCAGAGACGCGTCACGAGAAACGTACGAAGAACTCCTTCGACACTACGGCGAGCCGCACCGCGCCTACCACAATCTCCAACATCTGAAGGAATGCCTTCAGGTGCGCCGATACATCAACGCGGCCTGCCAGGCCTCCGCTGAAGTCGACCTCGCGTTATGGTTCCATGACGCGATCTACGATCCCCTTCGCAGCGACAACGAGTTGCGCAGTGCGCAATGGTTGGACGACGTGGCACACGATAGCGGCCTGGACGATGAAACGCGACGCAGGCTTTACGACTTGGTGATGGTGACGCGACACGACGGTGCCCCGGCAACGGCAGACGAAGCGGTCTTGGTGGACACGGATCTGGCGATCCTTGGAGCATCGTTCGAGCGGTTCGAGGAATACGACCAACACATTCGCCGCGAGTACTCGTTTGTGCCTCTGCCTGTGTACCGCCAGAAACGGCGCCAGGTCCTTGAAGGCTTCCTGGCGCGTGGACGGATCTATACGACCGCAGCGTACTTCGATGCATTTGAGCAGCAGGCGCGCGCCAATCTTGCACGCGCCATCGAACGTCTCGACTGAAGGCTGGATTCAAGCGGCGGAGGGATATTCAAATTCGCTGGCGCTCGATCACGGTGACCGTCGTCGTTCGGGAAATCGGGACTCAGCCATCTAATCAAGCTGCGAATCTTGATCAAGGTGACGTGCTCGTCGAATTTAAACTTACTATGCCCCGGAAGAATCATACCGTTTGACAAACCGACGCTCGTCGACCGCGTAACCTTGCTGCTGATAAAAAATGTGAGCCTGCATTCGGTGGTCGCTGCTAGTCACCTCAGCCCGGACGCAAAGTTGTTCTATAAAAAATGCATCAGCAGCGGAAACTAGCATTGCCCCTACTCCTTGTCCTCGGGAGTCTTCATCGATGACAAGCGAGGTAATGCGTCCGAGCCTACCCGGCTGATGAAACAGCTCAAGTACATGTAAGCTTATGACACCGATAATATTTTTACCGTCTTGTGCCAACAGCACGGTATCGCGAGCGCTAAGTTCTAATGCTTCAAGCTTATCTCGGATTAACTTCGGCGAGGCTTGGTAGCCTAACTGGCCCAGGAGTCTGGACACAGATTCTGCATCGGTTAGTAAGGCTTTTCGAACTTTCATGTTGTTCTCAACTGGGTATTGCACAGGCTTGTCCACCCTTTGAATTCGACTTGACCTATCGTTTGCATCGGACTTAACCAACACGCTGGGTGACTGAGACCGGCAGAAAGCGATCAGAGCCGTCAGTCGACCTGAGAACACAGGTTAGATGACTTGAACCAGAGGACTGCGGAGTCGACATGAACATGCTTCTGCTTTTGAGGCAGGAAGGGTGTATCAAGCGTGCCCAACGCTATCGAGACCCAGTCGGAGAATTTACCTTCAGATCGAGACCAAAACAGAGTCGAACCGCAATCGATGCAGAACTCACGTAATACGGCCTCTGACGAAGCATAGCTTTTGATGTTGGTGGAACCGCGAAGTACTCGAAGCGCGCTACGGGGAATGCTGCCGTACGATGCGAATGCTGCCCCGTGCCCCTTGCGACACTGGCTACAATGACAATGACTCACTGCTTTTGGTGAGACGAGTAGCTCGTAACTGACGGCAGCGCATAAGCAGCTTCCTTGGTATAGCTGTGTCATAGGCCTTTCCGTACAGATAAGAAACCCCAGCGTAACTGTCCCAGTCCAATCAGTCGACCGACCGTTATTTGCCGTCTGCTGCCTGCTACGACGCAGCTATCGAGCCAAGACCCCGAAGCATCGGGGACAGACCGATATGGATAACGCTGAGAGTCCATAAAGAGTCGGCTGCAGCCCCTTCAGGCATAGTCGACCCAAAGGAGCCTGTATACATCCAAGGATGTCACTCACCGGCAAGTCATCAAATCAACCGATCCAAAACCCGCGCATTCCACAACTCCCGATACCGCTCCCGCCACCCCGGGCTCCCCTTATCCAACCACTCCAACGTTGCCTCAACACTCTCAGGGCTGATCATGAAGTGATTGATATGCTCCTCGATCCGCTCTTCCGATAGATGCAGCAAGTCCAGATAACCATTGAAAGAATCCGCCAACACCACGTACTCATCGCCCTGCTGACGACGCCCGGTCCAGGCCGGTAAACCCGCCACCAGCGCCGCCACGTCCTGGCGCCCTTCCCGCACATCAAGCAGCAAGATACTCGCGCCGCCGTCGCGACCGATCGGCAGCAATCCCGTTGCGGGGAAGCCGGGCTGCGCCCGCAGTTGCTCCAGTTCATAGGGGTTTGATTCATACTCTTTGTCCGGGTCCAACCCGTACAGTGAAAAACTAAGTAGCTCCTCGTCGCCATTGGCGAGCGTGGCCAACACATCGTATTCCACGTAGGCGCCGTTGCAGGTCTTGAGGAACTGGCGATAGTCGTCCGGCAGGCGGGCACCCAGGCTGGCTTCCAATTGTGCGATGGCACGGTCGGTGGCGCCTTCACGGGTGTCTTCGAGAATGAGTCCGCGGTAATCAGTCATTGCGCCTTCCGTTTTGGTCAGTGAAGCCGAATCCTTCTATGCTCAAGCGACTATGCGCAAGGAGCTACCTTGATGGATTACCTGATTCGAAACGCTATGGCCACCGATGCCCCGGCCATCAGTCAAACGATCATCAATGCCTTGCGCCAGTCCAATGCCCAAGACTACTTACCCGAAATTATCGATCAAGTGGCGCAAAATTTTTCCCCGCCGGCAATTCTTCAATTGTTGGCTCAACGCCAGATACTTGTAGCAACAGTCGACAATCATATCGTTGCAACGGCGAGTCTCGATCAGGACGTGGTCCGAAGCGTGTTTGTCGACCCGAGCTATCAAGGGAAGGGTCTCGGGAGACACCTGATGGCGAGGATTCAATCGATCGCCATCAACGCAGGCCTGAAGCTGCTGCGGGTTCCCTCTTCAATCACCGCAGAAGGCTTTTATGCTTCGCTTGGCTTTGAAAAAGTCCGGGATGAGTTCCACAAATCAGAGCGCACGATCATCATGACGAAAACCTTGGACCTGTAGCACTGCAGCGTCCAAGAAGGTACCCCTGCGCCATCACACCACGCTCGCCCGATGCAGACTGCTCAAATGCCCAACCCCCGCCGCCTGCAAACGACTCACCAGATCCTCCCGCGCCGCTCGCCCACCCGAACGCACGTACTCCAGCTCCGCCGCGGTGATCAATACCACCGGCACCAATCTGACCGGCGACAACGGCATGTCATCCAGTAGGGTCGGGAAATCCGGCGCCGGGGCACCGAGCAGAACGCCGGTGGAGTCGTCATCGGTCACGAAGTGTTTGGGCAATTGGTCGCTCATGTGGTGCGATTGGCTGAGCCCGGGAAGTTCAAGGGACAGCGCCCCATACTGGTCGAGTTGGTGGGTAATGCCGCCCGCGTCGGCCACCGTCTTGGCGACGTGTTCCACCAGTTCGAATGCCCAACTACCCTTGAAAGGATCGACCTCGCCCACGGGGCCATGGGCGTGTTCGGGGATGTCCGCGGTTTCGACGAACAACTCCATTTCGAAACCGTTGCCCATGCCTTCCGTATCATCGAATGGATCGGACAGGCCTTCGGTGGCGAGGATGATCGTGTCGCCACGGCGAACCACGCGATAGGCCTGGCGAGTCGAAGGCCAGTACGGGCCACCGGAAAAGGTCGGGCTGATCAAGTAGGCAAGGACATCCCGCTCGACCGTGCCGACAGCACTCCAATGACGATCCAGGCACGCTGCGCCGGCTTCCCGGACGGCCAGACTGGCGGCTTCAGCCTCAGTCAGGTCGACAAGCTCAGGGGATTGCGGCGCGGGCTGGTCGTGTTGGGTTTCAGGGGCTTTTGATGAACCGAAGAGCTTCTTGAAGAAATTCATGGGCGTTCCTATTCGAAAACTGCAGTTGATGTATCGTTCAGTTACTGCGCCTGGACCGATTTCCAAAGGATGAACATGACATTGACGGTCGAAAGTTTGGTCAGGATAGCAATGACTAATCCAATCAACGCACAAATCACTCCGCGCTTGCCTGCACTCGGTTTAAATCAATGCATGCTCACGGCTGGCTGCCTGTTCCAAGCCGTCTGGAATCATCAAACGCAGCAACCGTCCTCTTGGGGCGTTAAGGATTACGATGTTTTTTACTTTGACCCGGACCTGTCTTGGGAAGCCGAGAACGAAGTGATCAACGCCGCCCAGCGACTCTTCCAGGACCTCGGCGTCAACATCGAGGTCAAGAATCAGGCCCGCGTCCACCTTTGGTACGGTCAGCGGTTTGGCAAGCCTTATCCTCAGCTTCAGTCGGCCAAGGATGGCATTGATCGTTACCTGATTGCGGGCACGTGTGTTGGGCTGGATGTTGAAACCGGCGAGGTCTATGCGCCCTTTGGCCTGGACGATATCGAACAAGGCTTTCTGCGTATCAATCCAAATAATCCTCAGCCGGATTTGTTCGATGAGAAGGCGAAGAGTTATCAGGCTCGCTGGCCGTGGCTCAGGATTGTGGAGAAATGATGCCAATCTCGATAATCCCGTGGCGAGGGAGCTTGCTCCCGCTGGGTGGCGAAGCCGCCCCAAAGTAGTTTTCAGAAAAAACGGGGTCAATGGTCTACGACGGCTACGCCGCCGAGCGGGAGCAAGCTCCCTCGCCACGGAGTACCTTTTAGAACCATGTATGGAATTTGCTGCCGCCTTCGCGAGCAAGCTCGCTCCCACAGGAGGTCGGCGGTGGGAACCCGTTCTGTGGGCCTCAACCTTGACTCATCGCCCCCGAAAAACTTGCCTCCACCGGCCCGGTAAGAACGACCGCACCCACGCCATTCCACTGAACCGTTACGCTTCCGCCATCACATTCAACCTCGACGGTGCTGTCCAACAAACCACGACGAATGCCGTTAACAACCGCACCGCACGAGCAGGATCCCGAACCTAGCGCAATACCCGCCCCACGTTCCCAGATCCGCAGCCGTATATGGTTGCGATCAATGATCTGGACGAAATGAACGTTGGTCTTGAGCGAAAACAGGGCGTTGGTTTCGATGGCCGGACCGATCGTCGCGATATCAACGCTGGCCAGATCATCGACAAAATAAGTGCAGTGCGGATTACCCATGCTGCACGCGGCGGGACTGCCGGCCAGTGGCAAGGCGGCGGTGTCCAGTTCTTGCGCTAAAGGAATGTCCGACCAGCCGAAAAGCGGCACGCCCATGGCGACGGAAATGTCGCCGGTTGGAGTACGCTCGCAAGTCAGCAGACCGCGGTTGGTGCGCAGTACCAGCGAAGTAGCATTTGCTTCGCGCATCAGCAGATCCGCCGCTCCTCGCGTCGCGCTGCCGCAAACATCCAGCGGGGAGCCATCTGCGTTCCAGAACATCACACGCGCATCGGCATCGTCGCAATCGAGCAACACCGCGAGCTGGTTGAAGCCCACGCCCCGGTTCCTATCGCCCATACGCCGGGCCAGGGCACTTGTCACTGGGCTGGCTGCATTGCGCGAGTCGACAATAATGAAGTCGTCGCCATTGGCATGCATCTTATGAAAGCTCAGTGGCATGCAAACGCTCTGCTGGAGATGGAATTACCGTAGTAAAAATTGCAGGTTGCCTGAGCGTTCCGGACATACAACATGATTCGATTGAGTGACGGTTGCATGTATTCATCCTTGATCAGTGTGAGTGTTGCGTCTTCTTATATGCCGTCGTCATGACCTCCCAAGTTCTAGTGTCGGCAGGAATCAGATGCTCGATACGCAATGAGCTCATCGTGATATCGAGCGGCATACCGAAGGTGGTGAACGTCGACATGAACCTCAGCTCCCCCTGGGAAGAGTCGACTCGCGTCAGCAGCAGCGGAGGCAGTTCGTTAGCCAGCGCAGCGCTGTGTGGGGCCGGCAGGCTCTTCAGGATCTCAGCCAGCGCCGGATTACTCAAGGCTTCCCTGGATGCGCGCTGCCAAGCCACTAACCTTATTTCCTCGGCGTTACTCAAATGATCGCCCAAGCCGCCGGGTTGCAGCAGTGTCACCAACAGGTTAAGCCCCTCTGCCGCTTCTCTGGCAAGCCCCACCAGATCGAACAAGACTCCCGCGCTGGCGTTGGCGGCAAGGATGTCCCATTGAGCATCCAAGACAATTGCTGGGGCGGGGTTATTGGCGTGAAGGATGTGATCAATGGCAGCACGCACCACCTCCATTGTCGATGATGTGAGCGGCGTCGTTTCGTAGCGAGGGGCGTAGCCGCTGGCGAGGAAGATGTCATTGCATCGTTCCAAAGGTACATCCAGGGCAGTCAATAAGTTATGCAGGGTGCCGGGACTTGGCTTCGCGCGTCCCGTCTCGATGCAACTGAGGTGACGCTGAGATAGCCCTGTCATCAGCGCGCAGTCCAACTGACTCAGCCCGGCCTGTTGGCGCAAGTGACGCAGTTGGGCACCGGCCGAGGTTGGCGGCGTTGTTCGAGAGAAAGGTCGACTGGTCATCCGTTGACTCTGGCATTGCGGGTGAACGGCGTCGATGACCTCAGAGGTCATTGAAACCATGACGGTCAAATCACTAGCCTACCTCCCTGATCAACGAACTTGTCCAGGGAGGCAACTTGAAGAAACCTTACATCGCACTGGTGACACTGCTGCTTTTTTCCGTGTACACGGCGAGTACTTTGTTTCTCGCCGAGCAATCGCTCCTGGCGTTCGGCCTCGGGCTCATGTCGCGCCCAGACACCGCGCAGGTTGTCATCGACCTGTATCTGCTCGCTTGCATGGCGTGCGTCTGGATGTACCGGGACGCACGTTCGAAAGGCCGGTCGCTCACATCGCTGCTGCCTTACTTCCTGATCACGGCCATCTTCGTATCAGTCGGTCCGCTGTTGTACATCGTCGTCAACGGATTTGGACACCAACCGTCGCTGACAGGTACTCATGATTAGCCAGTTCCTCAACTCATGCACCGCAACGGACAATCACAGCTCACGGCCAATCAACAAGCACCGCTTTCGGATCCCCCTGACGCATCTGGGCCAGTTCAGCATCCGCCTTGGCTTGCGTCGCGTGGCAGAACTCGAAGGCGTTCTGGGTCTTGCCGGTCGGCCCCTTGGCTTCGGCCATGCACACCACGGCGCCCGGTGTGCAAACGGCGCTGTTGAGTTTGAAATCACCCCAAACGCCGGGCTGTTCCTGCTTCACCTTGGCGATGTAGCTTTTGAGCGAGGGTTGCATGTCGCTCGCGGCACCGGCAATCAATTTGACCGGGCTGACCGCAGCGCCGTACGTATGCTGGGTGGACAGTACGGCGGTGCAATACATGGCTGCGGCCGGGACCACCGCCGTGGCACCGTTGGCCATCACCGTAGGTGTCATCGCGACTTGCGTCCCACCAGGCCCCACCAGAACCGGAACGATGCTAAACGCGTTGTTTCGCCAGACCTTCAGGTTCACCCGCGAGCCGATTGGCGCTTTGGCAACGGCCACCCTGAAATCGATTGAATCGGCGATAAGCCCGTTATCCACGGCCACGATCACGTCTTGAGGCAAGATCCCGGCCTGTTGCGCACCGCTGCCCGGAACAGTCCCCTGCACCACAACTCCGGCGGGAGGCGCTGACAGCGCCATCGCCCGCTTCGGATCGATGGTCTCGATGCTGGCGCCGATCCTGCCGCGAGGTAAATTGGCCGGCTGGCAGCCTTTTTCAAGCCAGACCTGGCTGGCCGCTTCTTTTCGAGCCGTGGCGACCTGCTTCAGGATGGGCTCAGCGCTCGCCTGGTACATCGGCACCTCGCTGAGGGACATTTCGATGTATTCGCAAGATTTGGAGCGATACCGGTCAGGCGTTTCCCGGGTCACCAGCTTTTGCAAGTCAATGGGTGGCAAGCCTTGGGGGGCGGCAACGGTGGAGGTTGCGGGGGAGACGCTGGCAGAGTCCGCACTGGCAACCGATGAGACCACGTAGGCACCGGCCGCAAGGCCTGCTGCACTGGTCATCATGCTGGTATCGACGCCTCCCATGGGCAGCAGCATCGCACCGACTACCGCCGCCTCACCGAGACCGCCATCAGAG
Source organism: Pseudomonas sp. SWRI179 (assembly GCF_014268705.1). Taxonomy (NCBI): domain Bacteria; kingdom Pseudomonadati; phylum Pseudomonadota; class Gammaproteobacteria; order Pseudomonadales; family Pseudomonadaceae; genus Pseudomonas; species Pseudomonas sp. SWRI179. The sequence goes on from NZ_JABWRA010000033.1 coordinate 27,746, forward strand.
GCACAGCCAGCCAAGGCAGTGAGCGAAAGTGCAACGGCAAGCCTGGTGCTTGATTTCAAGGCAGATGCGGACATTTCGCTACTCAGTGATTGATTCGAGTGGATCGTGCCGCATCATGGCAAAGTGCCTTTCAGTTGTATATCGAATGCACATTTGCCCAGATGCCACCCGTCTCAATCACCACGGCAGCGAAGTGCCTGGTTGAGGTTGGACAGGATGATGGCCAAATAGTACCTTGCCTGGACCTGCCTAAACGCCACGACCTCAGAGAAGCCCATGTCGACAAAATGCCTTGCCGCACTACTGGTGCTCTCCCCTCTCCTGGCGTCTTGCGTCAACCCGATGTACAGCTCCGCCGAGCGAGCCGAAACGGCGGAATACCTGCGCAAGATCAAAGATCCGGCGACCTACTACGCCATGGATTGTGAAACGTTCCTGGCGACCAAACAGGGCTGGGAAAAGCATCCGAGCATGGCGGGCGACCCCGTTAACCTGGTGATCCAACAAGTCGCCAGACAACGCGATTGTTCAGCCGGTAGCGCTCCAGCACCAGTTGCCGCTGCGGTGTCACCGACGCCCGGGATGTCCGCGGCAATGCCCGCATCGGAACCTAATCAGTCTGGGGGCTTGGGCCTGCACATCACCAGCGTTACACCGGCGATGGCTCAGCAATTTGGCTTAGCCGCAACCAGCGGCGTATTGGTCGTGAGGCCAGTGCCAGGAACAGGCGCGGAAAAAGCCGGCATGTTGGCCGGCGATATCGTTTTGCAAATTGCCGGGACTCCGGTCAACAGCCCTGCCGAGCTGACCGCTGTCGCCAGTCGTATTCGACCTGGCTTCGCGGCGCCGTTGAAGGTGTGGCGCAACCGGGCACCCATCGACGCGTTGGTGGAAATAGGCGACTCATCGGGCTTGGCACCCTCGGTAGCGCTTGCACCTGCGGCAGCCGCCGCGCCGACGCGCCCCCTCGCCGCTCCCGTTACATCGCCAGCAAGCAATAGCGCGGCCAATACTTCGTTCTGTTTTGCCCTGTTCGAGGCCAGACAAGTCCAGGGGCTGAGCGACTATCCATCAAGGGGCCTCATCACCGCCGTCTGGCAAGGCCCGGCACTGAGCGGCACACCCGCTCGGCTCGCTATGCCGGAGTTCCAGGCATTCACTCGGTCCCAAGGCTACGACGTGAAAATGCAACCGATGTTTTGCCAGCCAATCGGTACCAGCGAACAGTGCCAGGCGCTGGGGTCGGAGAGTTTCATGCTGACCGAGCGCAGCTTTACCGCGATGGTCAATTGCACAGAAACCTTGCAGGGCGTAGAAACAACGCGGGGTCTACTGTTTAAACAGTGGCCTTATCTGCAGACCACCGCGTGGCGTCCGTTGGCGAGTCAGTAACTGTCTCGATGGGTGGCTCTGGCCGGCGCGGGAATCAGATGTTCGATGAAGCTTTCGCTTTAAGCCACGCCTCACGCGTCATTTCCCAGACGTCTTTAAGCAACGGCCCACAGACAAATTCCCCCTGCTGCGTCCCGATCATGCGCATGCCTTCGCGCTCCGACACCCTGCGCGAAGCCAGGTTGCCCACGGCCTTGGGCACCTGCATGACGGGGCGTTCCAGGGTTTCGAACCAATAGGCATTGATCGCTTCGCACGCCTCGCGCATATAGCCTTTCCCCTGCCATTGCGGCGCCAGCCAGAAACCGCGGTTGTTGCCTGGCTGATCGTAGAGGCTGATGCTGCCGATACGCTGTGCCGGGGCCTCGGCAATACGGATCATCCAGTGCCACTCGCGCCCGGCGGCGACAGCGGGGAGCGCATGGTCGCGCACATAGGTCAGCGCGCCGTCATCCGGGTACGGCCAGGGCACGCGGCTGTCCAGGTAACGGACCACTTCCCAGTATGGGAATAATCGTTGAATCGCCGGTGCATCCGCCAGTTCAAGGGGGGTGAGGATGAGGCGGCAGGTTTGGAACGTGGGGATAGGGTCCATGATGAAGATTCCTTTTCAAACGTTATGGCGTCCTTGAAAAGTTTTCACGCTACAAGTTATCCGTGATCCTGCACAGCTTGCTGTCCTCCAAGGATAAAGGGGGAAGCTCGGTCGTTTTCACGGACAGTTGCTTGAGGGTGACCGTGCACTTGAAGCGCCCCGCAGCCTCCAGTTGGTAATCCGCCCCTGCTTTAGGGACAAAGCGGAACATGTTGTAGCATTGAGCACCGATGTAATGAAAAGCGATGGGCTGTCCGGCAGGCACCAGCAGCTCAGTCATTACCGTGGAAGATGAATGTTTGTCGTCGTCTGGCATGCCCAGTCGTTCGCCGTTGCGATTGGCGTAGCCATCCCGGAACGCCACCATGACGCCCGCGCCCGGCAGGCGGAAGTCCACACAATCGGACTTGGGTACGGCCCTGACCATGCCATCGCTGATCACCCGCAAGCGTGCGGTCTCGCCACCGTCAGGCGTGGAATAAGGGGTGGAGAAAGAGCGGACATCCGACAGCGCTCCGCAGCCGGTGAGCAGCGTCAATAAGATGAAGTTCAAGGCATGTCGCAGGACGCGGGAGGTAGTGCCCGGGCAAATATCAGCCTGGGAGATGAGGGGGTGTGGCGATTGGCTCACGATGATGCTCCATGCGGGTCAGATATCCAGGGCCAACAACGGTCAAGAGGAACGCGATGTCAGCGCGAGATTTTATAGAGGGTTCAGGGATTGGCTGCAATAGTCGACGTACCGGGGCGCACGCCTGATGATCCAGGCCCACTCAAACCTCATCACCGGATTGGCCCTCGCCGTGGTCGCGACGCTGAGCTGGGCTTGTGGTTTCATCATCGGCTGCCGACACTTCTGGAGATGTCAGGTCTTGCGGCTGTGCTGGTTGGGGTGGTCATGGGGGTGCGGATCATCCTCAACTCGCGTGGATCGACAACCAACGCCGCCCCTTGATCAGCAGATGATTGCCCTACCCCTTGTCCAGCCCTTTGGCTGTCTTTCTGCGACCCTTCGAAGTCACCACTTTGTATTCACCGGAACCGGCCTCTTCCACTGAATATGCGGTCAGGGCGTCCTCGTGCAAAACGTAATGGGTGGAAGTTTTACTGACAGGAAGAGGGACAGTTTCGATATGAGCGGCCACCTTTGCAGAGGCCGCTGGCAAGAAAGCACTCGGCTCCAGCGCAAACCGCTCTGCCAGCGCGTACGCCATCTTGTGACTGATCGGCCGATCTCCATTGAGCACCTTGGACACCGCCGTTTTATCACCGATTTCAGGGAGGTCTGAACCGGTGAGCCCGAGCGTCTCCATCAAGTCCTTGATCAACTGCACAGGCGTGCAGCTCGCCTCAAAGGCGGCATTCGATTCGCGAAATTGGTGGGAGTCGCGCTGATAGGCCAGGATTTCGTCCTCGAGCTCAACGAGAATCCTCTCCTCGGTCCTGCTCAGCTCTCGCCCGTCGGTAAGCGCATCGAGCAGGGCCGTCGCACGCGCATAGTCGGCAGGGGTCTTGATGCCATGCACAAACTCACCGCGCAGGCGATCCAGTACGGCGTGCAGCTCGCCAAGCGTCGCGATCACGGTTTGAAAGTCGTTCCGGGCTGCGCTCATCGTCTTACCCCTTTATTTCTTGCATACCAGCTGTTGGCAACGTCGTAATCGGCATGCGTGTAGATGTGTTTGACGTAGAACTTCTGCCGGGCATAGTTGACGCCGCCTATCACCCTGAGATTATTGCCGCCTACGTCGATCACCACCCAGTTCATTGCGGCCCTGGGCTTGAACAAGTCGACACCGTGCGTACCGAATAGCTTTTGCAGGTCGGCGAACGCCTTGGGGCGCGCCATCGTCAGAATGCGCAGGCATCGATCAAGCCCGGCCTTGTCGTTGGGGTACAAAATCGCAGCGTCGTCAAAACGTGATGGCGTGAGTATATCCATGGGCTTCCTTGTCTTTGAGCCGATGGTACTCTGGTTGTGTTTTTTCACAACTCCATTTTATTGGCGATGGCGGGACTCATGCTGTGGCGAGCCGGCGATTTGGCCGGAAGCATTGGGCCAGATGAGCCAGGACATAAGCCAGCGATCACGGAGACCGATCACCGTAAGATCAACACCGCCGCCACCGCAATCACGGCCACCACGCCAAAGACCATCCGCGCGACCCACGGCGCGGTGAGCCAGACGCCGGTTACCCCGGCAATCTGCCCCACGTTCTTCTCGGTCAGGCGGAAACTCGGCTCCCGGAAAGGATTGCCGCAATGTGGACAGGCGTAGGCCTTGTCGGAAATTCGGGATGCGCATTCAGGGCAATCGATCAGACTCATTGCGTGACCTCAGGAAGAGACGAACTTGGGGTACTGACAAAGACCATGCCTTTCCGGTTTTTGTTCTGAGTCGAGTGAACCTTTTGAAAAGCACACGACGGAAAAGCGAACTGCTTCACAGCCAACAAGATAGCCCAACGCAATTGTTTCGGCCGAACCGCTACTGTGCAGGTTTTACGCGCCGAATAAGGTCGTCCAGCACGTAGGTGTCCAGAAAGGCTGTGACTTCAATGATCTGACCATTCTTGAAGGTCATGTGCCACAGGTAGGTGTTGTTGTAGGGTTTATGATCAAGCGCCGTGGCTGTTCCGTCCCACATCACAACCACGACATCATCCTGAGCAACGATGTTCTGCACCGTGGGGACAATCGGTGTTGCCAGCCGAGCGGTAATCGACCGCACGACATGGGCCAGCTCAGCCTTGTTGTTATAGACACCAGAAACAGGACTCGTCCCGGCCACGGTCCATTTCGCATTGGGCGCCAGCAGATCGAATACAGTGCCTTTGCCTTGTTGCCAATTCGCGAAGGCCTGGCGGACCAGATCCGTATTGGCGTTTTGAATAGGTTCCGAAGCCCAGACGTTACTCGTGACAAACACTAAAAACAGTGCAAGAGCCTGGACGCGCCAAGCCAAATTCATCCATATGGTCATGATGTTCTCTCACAGCAATGCAGTTGATAAGACGCTCTTCCAAGAGAACCTTAACGGCGTGTACCCGGAAACTTTTGCCCGATACTGCTGTGAGGTTGCCCGATGCTGTTCACTGGAGAGGTGCAACGACCAGCCGCTCATCAAGCAATTTTTTTCCTTCAGCGTAACTACCTTCATGCCCTTATGCTCAGACTTCTAGGTCACCGGAAAACCACCGCACGCTAGAGGAAAATGTTTCATTCCATGAGAGAGGCTGGTTTCCAGAATCGCCCGGCCAGCCAGCGACCGACACTCAAGGCCCAGGCCAACATAGCGATCAATCCGACACTAAGCAGCATCCCATTCACGCCCGTGCTGCTGATGAGCTTGCCGGCGATAAAGGGAAACCCGAATACGCCAATGAAGTAGGACAGGCTGAAAAGCAGCAGTGCCTGGGCGGTCAGTCCAGATGGCGCCTCGTTGGCAGCCAAGCCATTAATGACCGAATAGTTGAGACCATAACCGACCCCAAGCAATGCCGCCGTCAACCCGTAACTCAGGCTGTCATGAACCCACACACCCAACCCCGTCACGGCGACCAACATCAGCGTGGTCAACAGGCAAGAAGTCGCAAAGGGGTCACGGCGGACCACCCACCCGGCAATCAACAACCGACAAGCGATAGCCGCCCCCATGAAACCGACGAAAAACAGGGAGTAATCAAGCCCCTGACTGGCTGCATAACTGGTCTGGAAACTGCCCAGACCGCCGAAGATCGCGCCCCCCAGCCCCACCATCAAAATGGACAACGCTGAACGTGAGCGCAGCACATCCGTCGCCGACCTCAGCCCCATCCGTGCCTTATCGCCAGACCGGCGCTCCACTTCGGCAAAGCCCGTTCTCAGCCACCAAAAATACACCCCACCCAGCAATGCCGCGGCGGCGGCAAAGAAGAAAGCCGTCTGGATGGGTAGCCCGAAGGAACTGGCCAGCTTGCCTGAAAGAGGGCCACTACCGATCCCCGTCAACATGCTGCCCGACAAAAGCGCGAAGCAATGAGTCCGCCTGGCTGGCTCGACCATCGCTGCGACCATAATGGGCCCAACCGTGTAAAACAGCCCCCACCCAATCCCCAGCATCAAACCACAGGCCAACAAACCGAGGCCAAGGCCCGATAGCAGCGCAAACCCCATGGACGCAATGATCAGAAATCCAGCGCCAAGGGCCATGCACAGTGCTGCACCTATGCGCTGCATCAAATGCCCCGAGGCGACCACCGCGACCAGGGTACTCGTCATGGCAACGGCAAAGACTTGCCCCGCATCGCGCTCATTTCCCCCTAGGGAGGACACCAGCAGCGAGACCAGGAAAGTGGCGCCATAAGAAATGGACAGAAGGAAACTGGCTACGCAAAACAGGCCGAAGCGATTGGAGGGCTTGCCGTTGGAGAGCGGTGACATCGGTGTTTTTCCACGCGCTGAACAGGTCTTTTTGTAGCACGGCTACAGGCGGGGATAGTCGTTTGGGTGGCGGAGTCAAGGTTAGGAAGTTTGCAACTTTGCGCTGACGGCGTATCACCTGGGCCATTGCCCCTATCGTCATGTTTTTAAGACGGCAGAAACCACAAAACCCCTGGCTTTCTTGGAAAACCAGGGGTTTTGTGTGTATCGAATTTGGCGGTGAAGGAGAGATTCGAACTCTCGATACAGTTTCCTGTATACACACTTTCCAGGCGTGCTCCTTAAGCCACTCGGACACTTCACCGTATCTCGCTAAACTGTTCAGTCTGTCGAGGCGCGCTAATGTAGTCGAAAGCTTTTCCGATGGCAAAGGTTTTTTTCAGAATTTTCATGCGGTTAAGCTTCGTCGGGTATTCAAACGCGCCTGGGCAGGGCAAACCGGCCAATCTTCGGGGTTGCGTGGGTACTGCCCTATAGATGAAGGCGTGGCGGGATGGGCGGGCCAGGCTGTTTGCGAGGTTGGGGGCTGACCGGTGAGTCAGTCACGGCGCTTTACCTGGCCTTCGGCGGTGGGTAACGTCTGCGACACTTCTCTTACAAGGAATAGCGTCATGAGCGACTTGATTGCCTACCATCTCGAAGACGGTATCGCGACCCTGACCTTGAACAACGGCAAGGTCAATGCCATCTCGCCGGATGTGATTGCCGCGTTCAACGCAGCGCTGGACCAGGCGACGGCGGATCGGGCGGTGGTGATCATTACCGGGCAGCCGGGGATTTTGTCGGGTGGTTACGACTTGAAAGTGATGACTGCCGGTCCCAAGGAAGCGGTGAGCCTGGTCACGGCCGGCTCGACACTGGCCCGTCGCCTGCTGTCGCACCCCTTCCCTGTCGTTGTCGCTTGCCCTGGGCATGCGGTAGCCAAGGGCGCGTTCCTGCTGCTGTCGGCGGATTACCGCATTGGTGTTGAAGGCCCGTTCAGCATTGGCCTGAACGAAGTGCAGATTGGCATGACCATGCACCATGCCGGTATTGAGCTGGCCCGCGATCGCCTGCGTAAGTCGGCGTTCCACCGTTCGGTGATCAATGCCGAGATGTTCAATCCCCAAGGCGCCGTGGATGCCGGTTTCCTCGACAAGGTGGTGTCGGCCGAAGAACTGCAGGGCGCAGCCCTGGAAGCAGCGCGTCAGCTGAAAAAAATCAACATGTCGGCCCACAAGAACACCAAGCTGAAAGTTCGCAAGGCGCTGCTGGAAACGCTGGACAGTGCGATTCTGCTGGATCAGGAGCATATGGGCTGACGCTCACAAATCACTCAAACATCATTGTGGCGAGGGAGCTTGCTCCCGCTCGGCTGCGCAGCAGTCGTAAAAAACTGCCAGCCGTTTTTCCTGATACACCGTGTGGAATGGTTTGGGGCTGCTGCGCAGCCCAGCGGGAGCAAGCTCCCTCGCCACGGATTTAAGCCCCTCCCCTAGCGTTGGGCTTTTTCCTACATGGGCCGCTTAAAAATCTCCAACCGCTCTAGGACGCTTCTGGCGCACTACTTAGAAACATGCGCTTAAACATCGTCCATTTCCTACCTCTATAGGGGCAATTGCTGAAAACAGTGCACGTCCGTACACTGCGCCACCTTTTGTCCCGATGGGGCCCTGTAGATGCTGTTTGTATTGCGTATGTTGTTGATGGGCCTGCACTTTGTCCTGGCGGGTGTGCTTGGGGTGATTCTGGGCCTGTGCCGGCCGTTCAATCCGGACAACAGTCGTTTATGCGCCAGGCTGTACGCGTTGCCGGCCATGTGCATTTTGCGCCTGCGGGTCCGGACGCAGGTCGACACGCTGGTGAATAAGCCCAACGGCTGCGTGATCATCGCCAATCACCAATCCAACTATGACCTGTTCATGTTCGGCAACGTGGTGCCGCGCCGTACCGTGTGCATCGGCAAGAAGAGCCTGAAGTGGGTGCCGCTGTTCGGGCAGTTGTTCTGGCTGGCGGGCAATGTGTTGATCGACCGCGGCAACGCGATCAAGGCGCGACAATCGATGCTGACCACCACTCATACGTTGCAGCATGAGGACACGTCGATCTGGGTCTTCCCGGAAGGCACGCGCAACCTGGGCGAGGACCTGCTGCCCTTCAAGAAAGGTGCATTCCAGATGGCGATCGCCGCTGGGGTCCCGATTATTCCGGTGTGCGTCAGCAGCTACATCAAGCACATGCGCCTCAATCGCTGGCGCAGTGCCGACATTCTCATACGCTCGTTGCCGGCGATTCCTACGGCCGGATTGAGCATGGATGACATGCCGCGGCTCATCGCCGAATGCCGCGAGCAGATGCGCGAATGCATCGCGACCATGGACCGGCAGTTGCAAGCCGCGTGAATGGAAAACCCGCCCTACGGCGGGTTTTCTTTTACCGCCGAACTCTGCAGATTTCACTGACTCTCAAGCAACAGGGCGCGTTAAGCTGAACGCTGCCTGCCACTGCCATTTTCCAATAAGAAGTGAACCACCATTATGGGTAGAGTCGTTGCCGCTGCGGTTTACAGCGCCGGTAAGAAAGTCACCAATATCACCCTCGACGAAGGCAGCGCCTGGGCTGCCAAACCGGGTCACTTTGTATGGATCGGTCTCGAAGAGCCCAGCACGCTGGAGCTGACCAACCTGCAGCGTCAATTCAACCTGCACGAACTGGCGATCGAAGACGCCATGGAGAAACACAGCCGCCCCAAGCTGGAGACCTTTGGTGATGCGCTGTTCATCGTCACGTATTCGCCGATACGCAAGGACGGCAAGCTGGAGTTCATCGAGACCCATATCTTTGCCGGCAAGGGCTACGTCATCACCGCTCGCAACGGCCATTCAGCGTCCTACGCCCACGTCCGACAGCGTTGTGAGGCACGTCCCCTCTTGCTGAAGCATGGGGAGGATTTTGTCCTCTACGCCATCCTTGATTTCGTGATTGAAAACTACCAGCCGGTAGGTGAAGCCATTCATGCCGAAATCGACGAGCTGGAACGTAACGTGTTGTGCAGCTCCCTGAACGAGCGGGATATCCAGAACCTGCACAGCTTGCGCCGCGACGTGTTGCGCCTGCGTCGCTATGCAGCCCCCATGGTGGAAATCAGCGAAGAGCTGCAGCGACTCGACTTCCCCTTCATCGACAAGAACATGGGCCCGTACTTTCGCGATGTGCAGATTCACGTGACGCGGCAAATGGAAGACCTGGCGACCCTGGCCGACATCGCCAGCCAGACCATTGAAGTCGGCGTGCTGCTCGAAGCGTCGCGCCAGAGCGTGGTGCAACGCAAGTTCGCCGCTTGGGCGGCGATCCTGGCGTTTCCCACGGCCGTGGCCGGGATCTATGGGATGAACTTCGAAAATATGCCGGAGTTGGCCTGGCACTATGGGTATTTTCTGGTGCTTGGATTTATCGGGGTGGGGTGCACCGCTTTGTGGGCGAGTTTCAAGCGGTCGGGGTGGTTGTAGGCGAGCATCATCCGGTGGGATTTGTGTGGCGTCCATCGCGAGCAGGCTCGCTCCCACATTAAGTCCTGCTCGGCGTGTGACCTTTAGGCTTGGCTGGTTTCAACCTGCGGCTTGTGAGCCACAAAACGCATCATCCACTCCGCCACTGTGGTGCCGTGGTGCTCATGGGCCAGGCTTGCCACGCCCTGGCTGTAGATCTGCTCGCCGAGGTGTTGCTGGCGAATCTCCAGCAAGGCCCGGGAGTAATCGTGGATGAACTCCGGGTGGCCCTGGAAGCACAGCACCTGGTCGTTGATGTGGTAGGCGGCGAAGGGGCAGAAATCGCTGGAGGCGATGACGGTCGCGCTTTCGGGCAGTTCGGTGACCTGGTCCTGATGGCTGATCAGCAAGGTCAGTTCTTCCATCACCGGGCTCATCCACGGCGCCTTGGCCGCGAGTTTGTAGCGATGGGTGCCAACGCCCCAGCCTTGGGTAGCGCGCTCGGTCTTGCCGCCCAGCAACAACGCCAACAGTTGATGACCGAAGCACACACCGAGCAATTTGTCGCCGCGCTGGTAGCGCTCCAGCAGGTAGGTCTTGAGGGTTTGAATCCAAGGGTCGGTGCCAAAGGAGTCCGCCTTGCTGCCGGTCACCAGGTAAGCATCGAACGCCTCGTCATCGCTGGGGTAATGCCCCTCCATCACGTTGTACACGATGAATTCGGCCGCGATGGGCTGCTGTGAAAAAAGCCGCTGGAACATCTGCCCGTAACCCTGATATTGGTCGACCAGTTCAGGACGCAGGATATCGGTTTCCAGAATGCAGATGCGTAGCGACATAAAAAATACCTGACACGTGATGGGAATATTGCACACCCCAGAGCCTGCCTTGAAACACGGTCCCAAGGCAAGCCCCTTCCCTGGTTTGTCAGAACAGTTCGTGCCGGGCGGCTTTCTCCAACAACAAGGCCGGCGGTGAGAAGCGTTCGCCGTATTGCTCGGCCAGGTACTGGGCACGACCGATAAAGTCCGGCAGGCCGTATTGGTTGATGAATTGCAGCGCACCACCGGTCCAGGCCGCAAAGCCGATGCCAAGGATCGAGCCGACGTTGGCGTCGGCCGTCGAGGTCAGTACGCCCTCCTCCACGCAGCGCACGGTTTCTAGGGCCTGGATGAACAGCAGGCGATCCCGGATATCCTGCGGGGAAATCTGCCCGTCGACTTTCTCGAAGCGGCTCTTTAGCTGTGGCCAAAGATACTTTTGTCCAGTGGCCGGGTATTCGTAGAAGCCGGCGCCAGCGGCCTTGCCCGGACGCTTGTATTCGTTGAGCAGCAAATCAATCACGGCGAACGCAGGGTGCTCAGTCGGCGTTTTCCCTTCTGCACGCAGGTCCTTGGCGGTTTGCGTGCGGATATGGCTCATCAGGCCGAGGGAAACTTCGTCAGAGATCGCCAGAGGCCCGACCGGCATCCCGGCCTTGCGCGCTTCGGTTTCGATCATCGGCGCGCGCACGCCCTCGCCGAGCATGGCGATGCCTTCACTGGTAAAGGTGCCGAATACCCGCGACGTGAAGAAACCGCGACTGTCGTTGACCACAATCGGCGTCTTGTTGATCTGCAGGACAAAATCGAAACCCCGGGCCAGGGTCGCGTCACTGGTATGAGCGCCCCTGATGATCTCTACCAGGGGCATTTTTTCCACTGGGCTGAAGAAGTGCAGGCCGATGAACTTCGTCGGGTCCGGCACGGCCATGGCCAGGCCGGTGATAGGCAAGGTCGAGGTGTTGGAAGCGATCACCGCATCATCTCCCGCCACTGCCTGGGCGGCGGCCGACACGCTGGCTTTCAGGGCTCGATCTTCAAATACCGCTTCGATGATCAGGTCGCAACCGGCCAGGTCCGCGTTGCTGTCGGTGGGGTGAATCCGCGCCAGCGTGGCTTCGCGCTGCTCGGCAGTGAGTTGTCCGCGGGCGACCTTTTTATCCAGCAACGCCGCCGAACGGGCCTTGCCCTTCTCGGCTGCCGCCAGATCGACATCTTTCAGCACCACCGCAATGCCAGCCGCGGCACTAACGTAAGCAATACCTGCCCCCATCATGCCCGCACCGAGCACGCCGACTTTTTTCGTCAGATATGGCGCCAAACCTTGTGGGCGAGAGCCGCCGGCCTTGATCTCGTTGAGCTGGAACCAGAAGGTGCCGATCAGGTTCTTTGCCACCTGGCTGGTGGTCAGTTCGGTGAAGTAGCGGGTTTCGATCAGGTGGGCCGTGTCGAAATCCACCTGGGCGCCCTCCACCGCGGCGCAGAGGATCTTCTCCGGTGCCGGCAGGCAGCCCTGGGTCTTGTTGCGCAGGATCGAGGGGGCGATTGCCAACATTTGCGCGACTTTCGGGTCGGACGGCGTGCCGCCCGGCAGCCGATAGCCCTTTGCGTCCCAGGGTTGCACGGCGCTGGGGTTGGCGAGAATCCAGGCCCGGGCCTTGGCCAGCAGTTCGTCACGATCCTTCGCCAGCTCATCGATCAAACCTGCCTGCAGCGCTTGTTGCGCATTGACCTTCTTGCCCTCGAGCAGGTAGGGCAAGGCCTTTTCCAAGCCGAGCAGGCGCACCATCCGCACCACCCCGCCGCCGCCCGGCAACAGGCCGAGGGTAACTTCCGGCAAGCCGAGCCGCACCGATGGCAGGTCCAGCGCCACACGACGATGGCAGGCCAGGCAGATCTCCCAACCACCGCCAAGGGCCGCGCCATTGATAGCCGCCACCACGGGCTTGCCCAGGGTTTCCAAGGCACGCAACTGTGCCTTGAGCAGCAGGACCATTTCATAAAAAGCCTTGGCCTCGGGCTTGCCGACCTTGACCAACTCGTTGAGGTCACCACCGGCAAAAAACGTGTGCTTGGCCGAGGTGATGATCACACCGGCAATCGAGTCCTTTTCAGCTTTCAAACGGGTGACGCAAGCGGCCATGGCCTCGCGGTAGCGCGCGTTCATGGTGTTGGCGCTCTGGCCCGGCATGTCCAGGGTCAGGACGACGATCCGGTCCTGGCCGGTTTCGTAACGGATGGCATCGGTCATGAAAGGTGTTCCTTGAAGTCGGGCTCAGAGGCGTTCGATGACGGTGGCAATGCCCATGCCGCCGCCGACACAGAGGGTCGCCAGGCCATAGCGCAGGCGACGCGCTTCCAACTCGTCGAGCAACGTGCCCAGGACTGCGCAGCCGGTGGCTCCCAAGGGATGTCCCAGGGCGATGGAGCCACCGTTGACGTTGACCTTGGCGGGATCGATGGCCATGTCCCGGATGAATTTGAGCACCACCGAGGCGAAGGCTTCGTTGACTTCGAACAGGTCGATGTCCTCCACCCGCAGCCCGGCCTTGGCCAGGGCCTTGCGGGTGGCCGGTGCCGGGCCGGTGAGCATGATGGTCGGGTCGGTGCTGGTGACGGCCGTGGCGACGATTCGCGCCCGTGGTTGCAGGCCCATGGTGCGCCCCTTGGCTTCGGAACCGATCAACATCAGCGCCGCACCGTCGACGATGCCGGAACTGTTGCCCGGCGTGTGCACATGATTGATTCGCTCGACATGGCTATACACCCGCAGCGCCGTGCCATCGAAGCCCATCTGGCCCATGGCTTCGAAACTCGGCTTGAGCTTGCCCAGGCCGTCGAGCGTGGAGTCGGCGCGGATGAATTCGTCGTGGTCCAGCAGCACGATGCCATTCTGGTCCCGCACGGCAACCAGGGATTTATCGAACGAACCGTCAGCCCGGGCGCGCGCGGCTTTTTGCTGGGAATGCAGTGCATAACCGTCGACATCCTCGCGGCTGAAGCCTTCCAGGGTGGCGATCAAGTCCGCACCGATGCCCTGGGGAATGAAGTGGCCGTGCAGGTTTGACTGTGGATCCAGCGCCCACGCACCGCCATCGCTGCCCATGGGCACCCGGGACATGGACTCGACGCCGCCGGCCACCACCAGGTCTTCGAACCCGGAACGCACTTTCATGGCCGCCAGGTTCACCGCTTCCAGGCCCGAGGCGCAAAACCGATTGAGTTGCACGCCGGCCACGCTGACATCCCAATCGGCCACCAGCGCAGCCGTCTTGGCGATATCGGCGCCCTGCTCGCCCACCGGCGTCACGCAACCGAGCACGATGTCGTCGACCTGGCTGGTGTCCAGGTCCATACGTTGCTGCAAGGCACTGAGCAGGCCGCCCATCAGGTTCACCGGCTTGACGCTGTGCAAGGCACCATCGGCCTTACCCTTTCCGCGAGGCGTGCGTAATGCGTCGAAAATCAAAGCTTGGGTCATGACCATCCTCGAAACCACGGGCGTAATGCGATGCCTCAACCATAAGCCCAGCGGCGCCGGATTCAATGACCACAGCGCTCAATGACATTGACGACCACGCTCAGACGAACGGTAGCGAGCTATCGGGTTAACCGTTTCAGGAGGGCAAGCTGTCTAGCAAAAGGCCCAGCAGGAAGGTGGCAATCCGCCTCATATCATTTTTATAGCCACGAGCTAAAAGCTGATACGAATTGGATCTAAGCCAAGGCGGCCGCGGCCCCTAATGTAATCCTTGTACAAGTAAGTCGTCGGGTTTTGCCGAGGCGCTTGTCGGAACAGGAAGTGCACCACCAGCCGTCATGGATATGCAGGCTGGTTTTTAGGAAATAACAAAAAAGGCGGGTCAGCCATGTTCAAACAATCGAAAGTTCGCCAAGCCGGACTCATTCTCTTTGCCACGACGCTGCTGTTGATTTTGCCGAATATCACCAAGGTGATTGGCTGAAACCCTGCGCGTGGGCACCTGCATCATCCAATGCGTTGTATCGCCAAAAAATGTGATGGGTTCACTGTTCGAGCTGCGATGGCTGTGCCAACCTTCGCGGCTCCCCTCGACATGGAAGGCGACCGATTTGAAAGCTCTCATTGTGTTCGGGGCGTTGCTGCTCAGCTCGCCCCTTTATGCCGCGCAACTGGTGCTGGAGTTGGGCGCGAGCACGCGCACCTGGCAAACCGAAGAACTGCTCAAGCACCCGGATGCGCGGACGGTCCAGATTGCCGAGGACGTTTCCTACAAGAAACCCATGAGTTATCGAGCCGTGCCACTGACTTCACTCCTGACGGGTATCCAGCCGGACGACCATCTGCAAGCCGTTGCCCTGGACGGCTTCGCTGCCGAAATGCCCGCGGCGCCACTCCTCGGCAAGAGCGGAGCCCGTGCCTGGCTGGCGATCGAGGACCCGGCCAAGCCTTGGCCGTCGCTGGGGGAAGGCAAGTCCAGCGCCGGGCCTTTTTATCTGGTCTGGACCGATCCGCAGGCGGGTCACATCAGCCCGGAGCAATGGCCCTACGCGGTGGCGAGCATCAAGCGCCTGTCGGCCGTGGCTGAGCGCTTCCCGGCCCTGCTGCCGGCGCCCAACCTGGCCAAGGACGACCCGGTCAATAAAGGTTTCGAGCTGTTTCAGAAAAACTGCCTGGCGTGTCATCGGCTCAATGGCGCCGGCGATGCGCAGTTCGGTCCTGACCTGAACGTTCCGTTCAACCCCACCGAATACTTCTCCGGGGATTTCCTCAAGCGCTACATCCGCGACCCCCAAGGCCTGCGACGCTGGCCACAGGGAAAAATGCCCGGGTTCTCCACAGCGGTGCTGCCGGACACAGAGCTGGATTTGCTGGTGGGTTATTTGAAGCATATGGCGGGACGCAAGCAGCCATCGGCCCCGTGAGATCGCTTTTTTGTGGCGAGGGAGCTTGCTCCCGCTGGGCTGCGTAGCAGCCCCTTATAAAGCTTGCGAGCGCTTCGCACTCGAGCGGGAGCAAGCTCCCTCGCCACAGAAGCTCGCTCATTAGATGATCATTGTTGTTGCACCGTGATCACCGGCGCCGCTGTCACCACCAGCTTGGCGTGCATCTGCTCGCAACCGCCGCCGCGTCGCATGCCTCGCACCGGGCAGGCGTCCAGGTAATCCAGGCCCACGGCCAGTTTCAGGTGCCGCTCCGGACGGGCCAGTTGGTTGGTCACGTCAAAGCTGTACCAGGCGTCGTCCAGCCAGGCTTCTGCCCAGGCATGGCTCGCCAGGTGTTCGCTTTCTTCGCTGAACAGATACCCCGACACATAACGCGCCGGCACGCCCAGGCTACGCGCGCAGGCCAGGAAAGCGTGGGTATGGTCCTGGCACACCCCGCTACGACCGGCAAAAGCCTGGGCCGCGCTGGTCTCGATTGCCGTCGTGCCAGGGGAATAGATCATGTGCTGGTTCAGCCCCAGCATCAGGTCGATCAGCGCCGTGCGATCGCGACGCTGCTGGCATTGCTGCGCGGCGAAGGTTCGGAGAGCCTCGTCCGCCTCGGTCAGCCGGGTGAAACGCAGGAACGGCAGCGCCGACTGGCTTTCATGTTCGGCTTCGCGCGACGGATCGATATCCACCTGCCCGCGGGCGCCGATGATCACCGTTTCGTGGGGCTCATCCAGGGTCAGTACGTGCAGGATGTTTCCGAACGGATCCAGTTGCGCCCGCACTGGCCGTGGCAAATCAAGCTGCCAGCTCAGCACGTGCTGGCGTTCGCTGTCGTGGGGAGTCAGGCGCAGATATTGGATGCTGGCGCGAACCTGGTCTTCATAGTGGTAGGCCGTTTCGTGGCTGATCGAGAGTCTCATATGACCTCCAGGTAGGAACTGTGAATGGCATTGCCCAGTTCACGGACCAGTGGGATGAATTCGGTGAGCCAGGCATGCAGGCCCCCGTCGAGGATTTCGTTGATGCCGGTGTAGCGCAGGCGTGCGTCCATTTCCGCCGCCAGCCGTTGTGCCTGCCGGCCGTTGGTGCCCGGCAGGCTGGCGAGGATCTGGTTGATTTCTTCGGTGCAGGCGCGCAGCGAGCGCGGCACGTCGGCGCGCAACAGCAGCAACTCCGCCACATGGCGAGCGCCCGGGGCCTCACGGTAGATCTCGGTGTAGGCCTCGAAGGACGACAAGGCCCGCAACAAGGCGCTCCATTGGTAGTACGCGTGGGCCGTGCCATCGCTGACCGCGTCGGCCTGGTCACCGGCCATTTCGTAGCGCGCATCGAGCAAGCGCAGGGTGTTGTCGGCCCGTTCGATAAAGGTCCCCAGGCGAATGAACCGGAACGCGTCGTTACGCATGATGGTGCCGTAGGTTGCGCCGCGAAACAGGTGCGAGCGCTCCTTGATCCACTCGCAGAAACGGCTCATGCCGTAGCGATTCAAGCCTTGCTCGGCGATACCGCGAATTTCCAGCCAAGTGGCATTGATGTTTTCCCACATGTCGGCGGTGATTCGCCCACGTACCGCGTGGGCACTGGCTCGCGCGGAGCCCAGGCAACTGTAGATGCTGGCCGGGTTGGCCGCTTCCAGGGCAAAGAAATGCAGCAGGCGCTCGGCGTGCAGATCGCCGTGTCGCTCCCGGTAATCGTCCAGCGTGCCGGTGATCAGCAATGGCATGGCCAGCTCGTGCAGGCCGTCGCCACGCCCGTCCTGGGGCATCAACGACAACGAATAGCTCACGTCGAGCATCCGCGCGAGGTTTTCCGCCCGCTCCAGGTAGCGCGACATCCAGTACAGGTCCGAGGCGGTTCTACTCAGCATGGCAGCTCCTCAATCCTCGACCACCCAGGTGTCCTTGGTACCACCGCCCTGGGATGAGTTCACCACCAGGGAGCCCTCGCGCAGCGCCACCCGTGTCAGCCCGCCAGGGACCACGCGGGTCTCGCGGCCGGCCAGCACGAACGGACGCAAGTCGATGTGGCGCGGGGCGATGCCATTTTCGACAAAGGTCGGGCAGGTCGAGAGCGACAACGTCGGCTGGGCGATGTAGGCGTGTGGCTTGGCCTTGATCCGCTCGCGAAAGGCATCGATCTGCGCCGTGGTCGCGGCTGGCCCCACCAGCATCCCATAACCGCCGGAACCCTGGGTTTCCTTGACCACCAGGTCGGGAAGGTTCGCCAGTACGTGGGAAAGTTCAGCGGGATTACGGCACTGCCAGGTAGGAACGTTCTTCAGGATCGGCTCTTCGTCCAGGTAAAAACGGATCATGTCGGTGGCGAACGGGTACACCGATTTGTCGTCCGCTACACCTGTGCCGATGGCATTGGCCAGCACCACGTTGCCGGAACGGTAGGAGGACAACAGACCCGGTACGCCGAGCATCGAATCCGGATTGAAGGCCAGGGGATCGAGGAACGCATCGTCGAGGCGACGGTAGATCACATCAACCGCTTTCGGGCCGTCGGTGGTGCGCATGAACACTTTGTCATCCCGTACGAACAGGTCGGCGCCTTCCACCAATTCCACGCCCATTTCCCGGGCGAGGAACGCGTGCTCGAAGAACGCGCTGTTGAAACGCCCCGGCGTCAGCACCACGACGCTGGGGTCGTCCAGTGGGCTGGAGCTTTTCAGGGTGTCGAGCAGCAGGTTCGGATAATGGTCAATGGGGGCGATGCGCTGGGCGGCGAACAGTTCGGGAAACAGGCGCATCATCATCTTGCGGTCTTCGAGCATGTAGCTGACACCGCTGGGCGTACGAAGATTGTCTTCGAGCACGTAGTACGTACCGTCACCGTCGCGCACCAGATCGACACCACAAATGTGCGCATAGATGTCACGGTGCAGGTCCAGCCCCTGCATCGCCAGTTGGTATTGCTCGTTGGCCAGCACCTGCTCGGCGGGAATGATGCCGGCGCGGATGATCCGTTGTTCGTGGTAGAGGTCGGCCAGGAACATGTTCAGCGCCTTGACCCGCTGGATGCAGCCGCGCTCCACCACCCGCCATTCGCTGGCCGGAATGCTGCGCGGGATCGTGTCGAACGGAATCAGGCGCTCGGTCCCCTGCTCGTCGCCGTACAGCGTGAACGTAATGCCGGCACGATGAAACAACAGGTCGGCTTCGCGCCTGCGTTGCGCCAGCAACTCGTCAGGCGTGTCGGCCAACCAGCGGGCAAACGCCTGGTAGTGCGGCCGGACCTGGCCGTCGGCGTCATACATTTCATCAAAACCGCTGCGGATCATGCCGTACTCCTTGTCACCCTGGCAGCAAGCTTCGCAAGCCCCGTGCCATCGGCATAAACGCTTTATGATCAACGGGTTGGATTCTCCACTTACAGGTCGCGCACTTTTATGGTGCGGCAAATCCCCCCAACCCGCTGCCCCCCGCTTCATTGCGACGCAGGGGCGTCGCTTTCATGAGCATAGTCGACTCTTTGACGGTGGTTGGCTGTGCCATCGCCATCGCGAGCAGGCTCGCTCCCACAAGGGATCCGTGGTGAATGCAGATTTTGTGACTGCTTGAGCTCAACTGTGGGAGCGAGCCTGCTCGCGATAGCGGTGGGTCAGATGCGCACATGAAAACGGCCGACACAAAGGTCAGCCGTTGCTGTGGTTGCAGTAAGTGATTGTCAGGCCTGCAGGCGCCGGATCTCTTGCTTGACGCCCCACCCTTCGATCACACCACCCAAAGGTTCGACGACGGCCTCGAAGTCTTGCTCGAAGTCGCCAATATCATCGTAAGTGGCGTACATCACCCGGCTCAGTTCCAATGACCAAGCCCCGTCGTCCCGTGCACTGATCTGCGCGTTCAACGACTCTCCCCGAAAATGACCTGCCGCCCTGCGCGCCCGCTCCTCGTCCGGGAAAATGGCGTAGAACTCAATGGGATGGAATCGGGAAAAATCGAAACCGCCTTCTTTCATGCGGCGCAATACGCTGGTGCTGATGTCTTCTTGATAGGCTGTGCTCATGAAACGTCCTCCTAAAACCGATGGATAGACTTTCCGTCTTCCCGTGCGTGAAGCCCGTAGGCTGCAAGCGATACGGCATCAAATGACCGTCGGGACACAAGCATGTAGCTGACAAGACCGGACCTTGGCGATCCTTTCGCTGATCTCAATTGCAGAGTAGCCGCAAGTGATGGCCACTGCCAAGCGAGACCAGGCAAGGTTTCATGAAATTGGTGTAATGCTGACGATTTCGATACTGTTCTGGGACTTGAGATTCTTGACCGTCGGGTCTTCGGTGCGGTTCTCCAAGTCGTTCATATCCAGCTTGTTGAGCACTGGAAGCAACCTTTCGCGAATCAGTTGGGCAGCCTGCTCCATGGTGGGCTTCTGGTCATAGTCGAACTGCTCGACGGTGGTTTCACCGTGATCGTCAATGAAAGTGATTTCCCACTTTTGCATCAGTGTCTCCTTGATCAATTCAGGACCTGGCTTACCTCTATCTCGACATTGGCGATGGGACAATCGTTCCGCTGGATGCTCGGACGGCACACATGAAAAGACCGCCTTGGGGGCGGTCTTTTCATCAGCGAATACTGTTTATTTTTCAGCGCGCTCTTTCAACGCTTTTAATGTATTGAACGGCGCATCCACCACGAACTTGTTGGCCACCATGGACGGTACGCTACCACCCGGCTCGGTATGGACCTGATAGATCACTTCGACCTGGTCCGCGCCCTTGGGGGTGAACGTCCAGAAACCGTCGACCTTGGTCACACGCACAAAACCCTTCTCCTCAGGCAAGTACTCAGGTAGGCCCTTGAGCTTACGGGTCAGGCTGCCATCGGCGCCCTCCTCGGTCGTGACTTCCAGCACCGAGTCCCGGGGCGTTACCGGCCATGGCGTATTGAACTGGGTGTACGTCCAGCTCTGACTGCCTTCGTGCTTGAGCAGTTTCTGGCTCTTGCACTCATGAATCCAAGCGCAGGCGCCCGCAACGTCCTCTTGCAAGCTGCGCAGCTTGGCCATGGAGGTTTTCATCACTGTCACGCCGCGATAAGCCTTGTACTCGGAGCCCGCTACTTCACTGAGGGAAACCTTGATGCCGTCCTTCTCCTTGGCAACCTGCCAGTCTTCTGCCTGAGCGGTGGCCGTTGCCAGCAACACGGTCAACCCACACAACACAGCCATACGATGCAGCGAACCCATAGTGTTTTCCTTATTGTCCAAGTTCGTTCATTTCGGATCCGTTCATTGACCCATCACGCTGCCGTGACTTGCTCCCACCAACCGATCAAGCGGATGGCCTCTTCACTGCTGTCGCCGCACACCTCGATGTCGGCTTCGAACGCCGAGCATACCGCCGGGCGCTCCGACTGGCCGAAGATCTGGCACAGGTTATCGACGGACAATTGCACGCACCGTTCTCCCGCAGGCTTGCCTTGGGGCATCCCGGGGATAGGCGAACTGATAGAGGGGGCGATGCAACAGGCACCACAGCCTTCACGGCATTTCACGACAACCACATCCTCGCGACAGGTAATGATGAGTAACAGAACACAGAGTAACGGCTAAAACACTCGTTTTAAATTACCGCCTGCGTGTTTTTTTGCCCTTGGCGAGATGACCGAACGGTCAGTGACGAGCGGCACGCCTGTGAGAGGCCTACTGCTTGAATTCAAACTCCAGCGCCGCACCTTCCACCTCATTGCGCTCCTGATTGCGCAGTGGCAGCTGCATTTCATTGCTCAACAACCGGCCGTTGAGCTGGAACGGTCCGGGCTTATCTCCAAACATTGACGGCAAGAGCGGTTCACGCTTGGGCGGCTGCACCTTACCCGGTGGCTGCAGTTCCTCGACCATGTCACGGGGCAGGCTCAAGTCCAGCTTGGCCGGCGGCAATGGGGTCTTGGCGACTTCATGGGCGGATTTGCTCTTGGAAGCGACGGGCGCGCGCTTTTTCTTCGCCGCAGTCGCCTTTTTAGGGGAAGGCTTCTTGGCCGCTGCGGTTTTTTTCGGCGCGTTCTTCGTGGCACTGTCGGCCGGTTTTTCCTGCGTTGGAGCCGCCACGGCAACGCCTCCCATTTGGAAGGCACTCAACAGGCCGATCAAAACCCAGGCAACAGGAACAATGGCTTTCATAGACACAACGGCACTGACGGCAGAGATCCCCATGCTCGCCTGATAATCAGGCGCTGACAAGCACATCAAGCTAAGCCGCTGATTTCTATAGGAACCCGTTGGCCGTCTCTTGGCACAATTGTGTCGCCAACAATCCCAGCGTCATCAGGGCCCGCTCTGCCTCGCGGTTCCAGGGTGTGCCGCAGTTCAAGCGAATGCAGTGGTTGAACTGCTCGGTGTTGCTGAAGATAAGCCCTGGCGCGATGCTGATGCCTTGTTGCAACGCCCGCACATGCAATTCCTGGGTATTGACCCGCCCCGGTAGACTGACCCACAGGATGAACCCGCCAGTGGGACGGCTCATTTGCGTGCCTTCGGGGAAATACTGTTGCACCGCCAGCTGGAAAGCGCTGAGGTTCTTGCGGTACTCCTGGCGGATATAGCGCAAATGTCGGTCATAGCCGCCGTTTTCCAGGTACGCGGCGATGCCCATTTGCGTGACGCTGCATGCCGAGTGCGTGCTGAAGGTCTGGAGCCGCTGTATTTCCTGCTGGAATTTCCCCGCGATCATCCAGCCGATGCGCACGCCCGGTGACAATGTCTTGGAAAAACTCGAACAGTAGATGACCCGATCCAGTCGGTCGTAGGCCTTGAGGGCCTTGGTGCGCCCCTGCTCGAACATCAGCTCGCCATAGATATCGTCCTCGACGATCTGGATATCGAAGTCCGACGCCAGGCGCAGCAACTGCTTTTGCCGCTCTTCGGGCATGGTGCCGCCGAGGGGATTGCTCAGGCGCGTGGTCAGCACCAACGCCTTGATCGACCACTGGTTGGCCGCCAACTGCAAGGCCTCCAGGCTCATCCCGGTAACCGGGTCGCTGGGAATCTCGATGACCTTCAGGCCCAACAGATCCGCCAGTTGCAGCAAACCGTAGTAGGTCGGCGACTCGGCAGCGATCAAGTCCCCCGGCCGCGTCAGCACCCGCAAGGACATCTGTAGCGCATCGACGCAACCGTGGGTGATCACCACTTCGGAAGGGTCCACCACGACACCGGCATCGCGCATGCGAATCGCCACTTGGCGCCGCAACGGCTCGAAGCCCGGGCTGAACATGTAGCTGAACGCCCTCGGGCTGTGGAAGCGCGTGACCTTGGCCAATTGCTGATGCAAGGCCCGAACCGGCAGATAGTCGACGCTCGGCACCGCCGCGCCCAGGGGGAATACCCCTTCGCGGCGCGACTCGACCAATACCTGCTGGATGATGCTGCTGCGCGTCACCAGCCCCGGACGCTCAACCCGGGCAATGTCCGGCGTCGGTGCGGTCAGGGCCGGCGTCTGGTGAACGTAGTAGCCCGATTGCGGCCGTGCGCGAATCAACCCCTGGTCTTCAAGGTTCGCATAGGCCTGCAGCACCGTGGCGTGGCTGACGTTGAGCTGCGAGCTCATCTTGCGCACCGAAGGCACGCGTTCACCAGGCTGATACACACCGCGTCGGATGTCTTCAGCCAGCTGTTGAGCAATACGTTGATAGAGCAGGAGGTTGGTCATGACGCAGCACTCGATTTCACGGGCATTTTATTCTTGTCGGAAACGATACCGGAACAGTTTAGAAGTGTACTGGGACAGTTGCCAGATTACTCGACAGTACAGTGGAGTGACAGCTCTAACTGTACTCATCCTGCATCGATTGCAGGGCCAAAAAAACCCGGCGCCTTTTACAGGGGCCGGGTTTTCCAGTGACGCAGCCCTTAGCGGGCGGCGCCGAGCTGGCCTTTTTCGTCGGAGAACACAATTTCCACGCGACGGTTCTGTGCCCGGCCACGCTCGGAAGCGTTGACGTCCACCGGATACTCATCACCGTAGCCTTCGACCTGGATGCGTTTTTCATCAATCCCCAAGTCCACCAGCACATCCGCCACCGACTGTGCGCGGTCGCGGGACAGCTTGAGGTTTTCCTGCTTGCCGCCGGTGCTGTCGGTGTACCCCTCGATACGCACCACGCGCTTGGGGTTGAGCTGCAAGAACTGCACGATCTTGAGCACGACCCGGTTGGCCGAATTTTTCAGTTCCGCTTCGCCGGTGTCGAACAGCACGTCACCCAAGGTCATCACCAAGCCGCGATCGGTCTGGGTGGTCGCCATCGCCATGATCTGTTCTTCGAGCCATTTGCCCTGCTGCTGCACGCTCAACAATTTGGACTCACGCAAGGCCAACTGCAGGCGCTGGCGCTCCAGCTCGAGCTTCGCCGCGCGCTCTTCGTTGAGCACCTGGTTGCTGTGCTCCCGGGCGATCGCACTGTAGCGCTGGCTCAGGTAGGCGTAATGCTGCACATCCTGACCGCTGCCCCAGTAGCTGGACAGGCGATCGGCACGGGCCAGGGACTCGCCAGCGCGGATCACATCCCGGGGCGCGGCACGCAATACATTGGCGTCTTCCTTGACCTTCTGGAAATCGGTGCTGGCCTGTTCGAGCGCCGCTTCGCTGCGCTGGCCGGCACAGCCATACAAGCTGGCAAGGCTGGCGAGGACCAGGCCGCCCAATACGTGGGAGTGCTTCATTGGGCATCCTCCCTCAATTGTTTGCGCAAGCGCTTGATGCGGGTGTCGAGCACGTTCAGTTGCTCCTGGCTCTTGAGGGTCAGCACCTTCGCTTCGGCCAGTCGGGCGTCGAGCTCAGCCTGTTCGGCCCGCATGCGCGCCTTCTTGTAGGATTCGTCTGCCATATTGGATTTGGCGCGGGCGAATTTCTCTTCAGCCAGTTTCAATTCGGGCACTTCGTCGACAGTGGCGCCAACGGCCCGGGCTTGCTTCAATGCCTGTTCGGTCAGGCGGATCTGTTCATTCGGCGCCGGATCGGCTGCGCAGCCCGCCAGAGCCAGAACGGCCAGGGCAGCGAAAAGAGGTCGAATAGTCACTAATGTTCCCTACTGTTTGGGGGCACTGACAGGTGGCTGCAACTGTGTGTTCCAACGCTCGAGATTGCGCTGCAACACAGCCTCTGTCAGACCGGACGCGGCCAATTCTGTCATCTTTTGCGCCAGCTGTCCGCGTAACCATGGGTCATTGCAGGCGGAGTTATGGGAAACCGCGAGGAACAGCCCGGGCTTGTCCACCGGTTGCGATACGGCTTGCAGGTCGCTGGCCATCCCCAGTGTCTGCGCCATCGCCAGGCCCGAATAGCGCCCTGCCAGGACATATTCCACCTCTCCCAGCAGCAATTTCTGAAAGGCCTGGGTCAGGTTGGGCGTGCGCACCAGGGATAATTTCTGCTCGGCAAAGACGCCAAATCCTTGGGTCATGCGAGACTTTTCCGACAAGGCGCCGGAGTGACCGTGAAGATCGTCGGGCTGGTTGATGACCAGGCTCGAGTCCTTGCGTGTCCAGACCAGGTAATCGTTTTCCAGCAAGGGCGGATGAATGTAATCCAGCGCGTCAAGCCCGGTGGGGGTCAGCGGAGCGTCGGTGAGCAGGTCCATGCGCCCACTGCGCACTTCGTCCAACGCCTGGGCGCGCTTGCCGGCATACAGCAGTTCGATCTTGATCCCCAGCTCCGCCGCGACGTGCGCCAGCAGATCGGCACCGGCACCGATCAGGTGCTTGGGGTCTTGAGGGTCTTGCCAGAGGTAAGGCGGTGCGTCCGGGCTGCCGGTGGCGATCAGTCGTTCACATTTGCCGGCGGCGAAAGACAGGCCCGGCACGAACGCCAACGCCCACAGCAACGACCAGCCGGTCAAGCGACGCAGATCCATGGCGATAAGCTCCTCTGATGCGGAAAATAAAAAGCCCGGCCAAAGGGCCGGGCTCTTTATAAGTGAAGATGCCGGATTAGACCAGCTTCTCCAGCTCAGGGATGGCTTCGAACAAGTCCGCTACCAAGCCGTAGTCAGCCACCTGGAAGATCGGCGCTTCTTCATCCTTGTTGATCGCAACGATCACCTTGGAATCTTTCATGCCGGCCAGGTGCTGGATCGCGCCAGAGATACCGACGGCGATGTACAGCTGTGGCGCAACGATCTTGCCGGTCTGGCCGACCTGCATGTCGTTCGGCACGAAACCGGCGTCGACCGCGGCGCGGGAAGCACCGACGGCGGCGCCCAGCTTGTCGGCCAGGGCGTAGAGGTGCTTGAAGTTGTCACCGTTCTGCATGCCGCGACCGCCGGAAACGACGATCTTGGCAGCGGTCAGTTCAGGACGGTCGGACTTGGCCAGTTCTTCGTTGACGAAGCTGGAGATGCCGGCGTCGTGAGCAGCGCCTACGGCTTCAACCGCAGCCGAGCCACCTTCGGCGGCAACCGGGTCGAAACCGGTGGCACGGACGGTGATGACCTTGATCGCAGCGGTCGATTGCACGGTGGCAATGGCGTTGCCAGCGTAGATCGGACGCTTGAAGGTGTCAGCGCTTTCTACCGAGATGATCTCGGAGATCTGGTCGACGTCCAGTGCGGCAGCAACGCGCGGCAGGATGTTTTTGCCGTTGGAGGTGGCGGCAGCCAGGATGTGGCTGTAGCCCTTGCCTAGCTCGGCAACCAATGGCGCAACGTTTTCCGGCAACTGGTGAGCGTAGGCGGCGTTGTCGGCCGACAGCACCTTTGCCACGCCAGCGATTTTCGCAGCGGCTTCGGCAACGGCGCTTGCGCCCTGCCCGGCCACCAGAACATGCACGTCACCACCGATTTTGGCAGCGGCTGCAACGGTGTTCAGCGTGGCCGGAGCCAGCGCTTTGTTATCGTGTTCGGCGATTACCAAGATAGTCATAGTCAGATTACCTTCGCTTCGTTTTTCAGTTTCTCGACCAGTTCAGCCACCGACTTGACCTTGATGCCCGCGCTGCGTGCAGCCGGCGCTTCGACTTTGACGGTCTTGTTGGTGGAGGCGGTGGAAACACCCAAAGCATCCGGAGTCAGCACTTCAAGCGGCTTCTTCTTGGCTTTCATGATGTTTGGCAACGACGCATAACGCGGCTCGTTCAAACGCAGGTCGGTGGTGACGATGGCCGGCAGTTTCAGGGAAACGGTCTGCGCGCCGCCGTCGATCTCGCGGGTCACGGCAACGCTGTCGCCGGACACTTCGACTTTGGACGCGAAGGTGCCCTGACCGTAGCCGCTCAATGCCGCGAGCATCTGGCCGGTCTGGTTGTTGTCGCTGTCGATGGCCTGTTTGCCGAGGATCACCAGCGATGGCTGTTCCTTGTCGACAACGGCCTTGAGCAGCTTGGCCACGGCCAGGGAAGTCAGGTCTTCGGCGGATTCGACGAGGATGGCGCGATCGGCACCCAGGGCCAGCGCGGTGCGCAGTTGTTCCTGGGCGGTGGTCGGGCCGATGGAGACGACGACGATTTCCGTTGCCACGCCTTTCTCTTTCAGGCGGACGGCTTCTTCCACGGCGATTTCGCAGAAGGGGTTCATCGACATCTTGACGTTGGCGAGGTCGACGCCGGAGTTGTCCGCCTTGACGCGAACCTTGACGTTATAGTCGACCACTCGTTTGACAGCTACAAGAACCTTCATGGATTCCTCGTTACTCTCCGGTGAAAAAAAGTCGCCTAGGCGAACCTGGCGGTTGATGCTCATGGGCGCAAGGGCACCTCTAAAAACGCCGGCATGAACCACACATGACCCAGCTCACGGGAGTGAAGACCATTCGTCAGTGATGACCGATGAGTCATTCATTATCGCGGCGTGTAAACTGCGCCTCGGAACCGCGCAATACGTCACTTTGTGCTGCCTTCGCCCTGTCTTTAGAGGTGCTCTTGGAACCAACAGTCAGCCTACGGCGAGCGCAAAACCGCCCGTATCTTGACCGGAACGCCTATTCCGGTCAATACGGCAAAATGGTCAGTCATAAGCCGTACGTCAGTGATTTATCTGGGCTGCGGCAATTTCAAACAAACGTTTGTATTGGACCCTGAGAGTGGTGTAGATATAATGCGCCGCTTAAGAGAGACCCGCGTTTCATCCATTGCCGCTTTCGTCGCTTTTCGCGAAGGAAACAACGGATGCAACGCCAAACCTCCAATTAGAAAAACTGTGAGCCTTGAGTAGGAGATAGCCTGTGGAACGCGAATACATGGAATTCGACGTGGTCATCGTCGGTGCCGGCCCCGCTGGCCTGTCTGCCGCTTGCCGACTGAAACAGAAGGCCGCCGAAGCCGGTAAGGAAATCAGCGTCTGCGTGGTCGAAAAAGGTTCCGAAGTCGGCGCGCACATCCTCTCCGGCGCGGTGTTCGAGCCCCGCGCCTTGAATGAGCTGTTCCCGGACTGGAAAGAACTCGGCGCACCGTTGAACACGCCTGTCGTACGCGATGATATTTATGTCCTGAGAAACGCCGAGGCCGCGAGCAAAATCCCTGACTTCTTTGTGCCCAAGACCATGCACAACGAAGGCAACTATATTATTTCCCTGGGCAACCTGTGCCGCTGGCTGGCCCAGCAAGCCGAGAACCTGGGCGTGGAAATCTACCCGGGCTTCGCCGCCCAGGAAGCGCTGTTCGACGAAAACGGCGTGGTTCGCGGCATTATCACCGGCGACTTGGGTGTCGACCGCGAAGGCAATCCAAAGGAAGGCCTCTACACCCCCGGCATGGAATTGCGTGGCAAATACACGCTATTCGCCGAAGGCTGCCGTGGTCACATCGGCAAGCAACTGATCAAGCGCTTCAACCTGGACAG
Organism: Pseudomonas sp. SWRI179; assembly: GCF_014268705.1. NCBI lineage: Bacteria > Pseudomonadati > Pseudomonadota > Gammaproteobacteria > Pseudomonadales > Pseudomonadaceae > Pseudomonas > Pseudomonas sp. SWRI179. The sequence continues at coordinate 56,139 of NZ_JABWRA010000033.1, forward strand.
CGAGGCCGACGCCCAGCACTACGGCATTGGCTTGAAGGAAATCTGGGAAATCGACCCGGCCAAGCATCAACCCGGCCTGGTGGTGCACACTGCTGGCTGGCCGCTGGACATCATGGGCACCGAGAACACCGGCGGATCCTTCCTCTATCACCTGGAAAACAACCAGGTGGTGGTCGGCCTGATTATCGACCTGTCCTACAGCAACACCTTCCTGTCGCCGTTCGACGAGTTCCAGCGCCTCAAGCACCATCCGGTGCTCAAGCAGTACCTGGAAGGTGGCAAGCGCGTCAGCTACGGCGCCCGTGCCATCTGCAAGGGCGGCCTGAACTCGCTGCCAAAAATGGTCTTCAAGGGCGGTGCGCTGATCGGTTGCGACCTCGGCACCCTGAACTTCGCCAAGATCAAGGGCAGCCACACCGCCATGAAATCCGGCATGCTCGCCGCCGAGGCCGTGGCCGATCGCCTGTTCGCCGAGTCCGAAGGCGGTGATGAACTGACCGCCTACGTCGACAGCTTCAAGAACAGCTGGCTGTACGAAGAGCTGTTCGCCAGCCGCAACTTCGGTGCGGCGATTCACAAATACGGCGCGATCATCGGTGGCGGCTTCAACTGGCTCGACCAGAACATCTTCGGCGGCAAGATTCCGTTCACCCTGCATGACAACAAGCCCGACTACGCGTGCCTGAAACTGGCGGCCGATTGCAAGAAGATCGACTACCCGAAACCAGACGGCAAGATCAGCTTCGACAAACTCAGCTCGGTGTTCATCTCCGGTACCAACCACGAAGAAGAACAACCCTGCCACCTGAAGCTGACCGACCCGAGCATCCCGATCAGCAAGAACCTGCCGCTGTACGACGAACCGGCCCAGCGCTACTGCCCGGCTGGCGTGTACGAAGTGGTGACCAAGGAAGACGGCGAGAAGCGCTTCCAGATCAACGCCCAGAACTGCGTCCACTGCAAGACCTGCGACATCAAGGACCCTGCGCAGAACATCACCTGGGTATCGCCGGAAGGCGCTGGCGGGCCGACTTACCCGAACATGTAAGCCGACACGCCGAACATCGAGGCTCCCGCAATGGGGGCCTTTTTGTTGCCTGTGACCCAACAAGCACCGCAGTTTAAAATGTGGGAGCGGGCTTGCTCGCGAAAGCGGTGTATCAGTCAACAAAAATGTTGGGAGATACGCCGCTTTCGCGAGCAAGCCCGCTCCCACAGGGATCCTGAGTGGATCAGGCCGCGCGCTCCTCCCCGGGATTACGCTCGAAGTAGCGCTTGTATTCGCGACTGAACTGCGACGGGCTCTGATACCCCACCTGGTGCGCGACATGGGCCACACTCATGCCCTCGCACATCAGCAGGCGCTGGGCCTTGAGCAGGCGCAACCGCTTGAGGTACTGCACCGGCGACAGCAAGGTGCTGCGCTTGAAATGCTCATGGAAGGTCGAAGCGCTCATGTTCGCGCAACTGGCCAAGGTCTCGACGTTCAGTGGTTCGGTGAAATGCGCATGCAGATGGCTCAGGGCCGCGGCAATCCGGGCGAACTGACCTTGCTGCTCCACCAGCGCCCGCAGCACATCAGCCTGGGGACCGCGCAACGCGACGAACAGCAACTCCCGCAACCGCGCCTGGCCCATGACCTGGCATTCCAGCGGATCGTGCAGGCAGCGCAACAAGCGTTCGACACACCCACGCATGGCGTCATCGAGCACTGCGCAGGTCATGGATTCCGGTGTCTGGGGCGGTAGATTCCGACCTGGCATCAACCCCATGGAAAGCACCAACTCCCCCAACATCGCTCGATCGATCGCAACGGAAACGCCATACAGCGGAGCATTGGGCATGGCGTAGGTTTCGCATTCGAACGGCACCGGCAAGGCCTGGATCAGATAATGCCCGGCGCCATATTCCATTGTGCGTGGCCCCAGGTAGGCCAGTTTGCTGCCTTGGGCGATGATCACCAGGCTCGGTTCGTAGAGCTGCGGGCCACGAGCGACGTCCTGGCTGGCACGCAGCGCGTGCACGCCAGGCAGTCGTGTAGGGACGAAACCGTCGCGGGTCGCCAAGGGTTCTATCAGTGAAACCAGCGTGGCGTTGGCATCGAGATGGCGGGTCAACAACATGGGCAAAAACTTCACGAAAAATGGGATGAAACCATCATCGCAGGTCTAGCGTCACATGGAATCAAATCCTGGCCAATGCCGGAGGATTAGGCATGACAGGCGGAGGAATCGCCATCGCCGCCTGCCGCCATGACTCCCAGAATGGATTCCCTCACCGTTCACTGCTTAGCGAGGTCCATCATGTACACAGCCATCGGCTATGCCGCCCAATCAGCCACCACTCCCCTCGCCCCCATGAAGTTCGAGCGTCGCAGCCCGCGAGCCGATGATGTGGCGATCGATATTCTCTACTGCGGGGTCTGCCACTCCGACATCCACCAGGCCCGCAATGAATGGGGCATTGCCGTCTACCCGCTGATGCCCGGCCACGAAATCATCGGAAAAGTCACCGCCGTCGGTGCGAATGTTACCGCTCACAAAGTCGGCGACTTGGTCGGTGTGGGCTGTATGGTCGACTCCTGCCGCGAGTGCGAAGCGTGCCGGGCGGACTTGGAGCAATACTGCTTCGAAGGCATGACCCAGACCTACGCCAGCCCGGACCGCGTCAGTGGTGGCCACACCATGGGCGGTTATTCCGACAGCATCGTGGTCAGCGAGCACTTTGTGCTGCGCATCCCGCAAACACTCGACCCGGCCAGCGCCGCACCGCTGCTGTGCGCCGGCATCACCACCTATTCGCCCCTCAAACACTACGGCGTGAAGGCTGGCGACAAGGTCGGCGTGCTGGGCATGGGCGGCCTGGGCCACATGGGCATCAAGTTCGCCAAGGCCATGGGCGCAGAAGTGACGTTGTTCACCCGCTCGGCGAGCAAGGCTGAAGAAGCCCGTCGTCAGGGCGCGGACCATGTGATCGTGTCCACCGACGCCGAACAGATGGCGGCTGCCGCCGGACGTTTCAATTTCCTGCTGGACACCATTCCGGTGCAGCACGACCTCAATCCCTACCTAGACACGCTGCATTTCGACGGTGTACACATCATCGTGGGCCTGGTCGAGCCGGTCGACCCACCGGTACACGCGGCAAAACTGATCATGGGTCGCCGAGTGCTGGCCGGCTCGCTGATCGGCGGTATCGCAGAAACCCAGGAAATGCTGGATTTCTGCGCCGAGCACAACATCAGTTGCGACATTGAAATGCTCGACATCCGCCAGATCAACGAGGCCTACAGCCGCATGATCGCCGGGGACGTGAAGTACCGCTTCGTCATCGACATGGCGACGCTCAAGGCCTGACGCTCGTCAGACCTTGGCGCCCAGCTCCGCCGACAGCCGGGCTGTGACCCCTTTGACCAGGGGAATCAGCTCGGCCATCTTTTCCAGCGGCATGTACGGCACGGTGCTGGCGATGCTGATACCGGCGACGATGCGCTTGCCCGCGTCTCGAATCGGCGCCGCCACACAACGAATCGACGGCTCGTTGTCTTCCAGGTCGAAGGCATAGCCCCCCGCCACGTATTCCACCATCCGTTGCTGGAACTGTTCCCAGGATTGCTCCTGATGCTGGGGCCAGAACTGATTCTTCCCACCCGCCGGCAGGCTGATTTCATACAGCCGCTTCCATTGTTCCTGCGAATCATCGAGCATCAGCGCCTTGCCGATCCCGGTGCGCGCCAACGGCATGCGATGGCCTACGCGCGAGCGCATTTCCGGGCCGTTGCGCCCCGGATTCTTCAGCAGGTACAAGACTTCGTCGCCCTCGCGAATCGCCAGGTGAACGGTGTCCCCGGTCAGCGCCGACAGCTCGTCCAGGTACGGCCCCGCCAGGCTCACCAGGGGCAGTTCTTCCCGGGCCTGGAAACCCAGCTCGATCAACTTCGGCCCCAGCAGGTAACCCACTTGCGGCACCACGCGCAGGTAACGTTCGTCCACCAGGCAACTGGCCAGGCGATGGGTGGTGCTGCGGGTGGTGCCGATCAGCCGGGCGATTTCCTTCAAGTCACGGGCGCCACTGGCGACCGCCTGGACCACGCCCAGGCCACGCAGCAATGTCTGCGTGCCGGTAGGCGCGGCGTCCTTGGTGATTTTTGGATCGTCTTGCTGCATAGCCGACCTTCAACAGTGAGCGGGGAACGGGCGGCATTATGGTCGCCCGCCCCGTCGGACTACAACTCGATGCGCTCGACCTTCCCGACCAGCAGGATGTAGGACAGCGCGCCAGCCAATGCCAGGACAGCGATATAGGTAATGGCCGGGGCAAACGAATCGCCGCTGGCGAGGAAGCCAATGACAATCGGCGTGGCGATGGCCGCCAGGTTACCGATGAAGTTGAACACCCCGCCGGTCAACCCGAGCAATCGCGCCGGTGCCAAGGTGGAAACCAGCGACCACGTGATCGACGCCAGGCCATTGCCGAAGAACGCCAGGGCCAGGAAGGCGATCACCAGCGGCGTCGATTCGACATAGTTGGCACCAATGATCGCCGTGGAAATCAACAGCCCACCAATGATCGGCAGTTTGCGGGCAAAGCCCACCGTGGCGCCGCGGCGAATCAGCCAGTCGGAGAAGAACCCGGAGCACAGCACGCCGACAAACGCCGCGAGGAACGGCAACGACGCCAGCAAGCCAGACTTGATGAAGTCCATGCCGCGATATTTCACCAGGTAGGTCGGAAACCACGTCAGGAAAAACCACAGCGTGGAGTTGAGGCAGAACTGCCCCAAGTAAATGCCCCACAACTTGCGTTGGGTCAGGACGATGCCTAGGTCGGCCCAGCTGAACTTGGCCTTGACCTTGGCAGTCTCGGCCTGGATGTCCACCAGCCCGCCGCCTTCGCGGATCAGCTCGATTTCGGCGGCGTTGGCGCCTTTGAAATCCCGCGGCTCGCGATACGCCGCGTACCAGATCACTGCCCAGAGAATGCCCACCGCGCCTGTGGCGACAAACACCATGTGCCAACCGAAGGTGTGCTGCAACCAGGCCAATACCGGGGTCAGGAAAGCCAGCCCGACGAATTGCCCGGAGGTGTAGAAACCGATGGCCGTGGCCCGCTCACGCTCGGGAAACCAGGTCGTCACCACGCGGCTGTTGATTGGATAGGCCGGCGCTTCCAGGGCTCCGACCGCCATGCGCAGCACGAACAACGCGATGAAGCTGGAGACGAACCCCAGCATCACCGTCGCCACCGACCACAGCAGCAACGCCACGCTGTAGAGGATGCGCGGCGGCACCCGGTCCACCAGCCAGCCGCCAGGAATCTGCATGGCGGCGTAGGTCCAGCCGAACGCGGAGAAAATAAGTCCGACATGAATCGGGTCGATGCCCAGGTCACTGGTTAGCGCGGGGGCGGCAATCGAGAGGTTACTGCGGTCCAGGTAGTTGATCACCACGGTGATGAACAGCAGGACCATGATGAAAAAACGCTTGCGGCTAGGCGTCACCAACGACGCCTGCGCGCTCAGGGTGTGCGCTTGCATGTGAGGTGCCTCTTTTTATGTTTATTGAGGAATTCGGGAGCGTTGGGATAATCCCTCTGCATAAGGAGGTTGAGGGTGGGAGCGGGCTTGCTCGCGAAAGCGGTGTGTCTGCGATACATCCGCTAGCTGACACAGTGCCTTCGCGAGCAAGCCCGCTCCCACAAGGGAACCGAGTTGCCTCAGTACTCACTCACCACTCGGCAAAACTGCCATCGGCATGGCGCCAGATCGGGTTGCGCCAGCGGTGGCCGATGGCCGCGCGTTCGATGACGTATTCCTCGTTGATCTCGATGCCCAGGCCCGGGCCATTGGGAATCTTCACGAAGCCCTTGTCGTAGTCGAACACCTGCGGATCCTTGATGTAATCCAGCAGGTCGTTGCTCTCGTTGTAGTGGATGCCCAGGCTCTGCTCCTGGATGAACGCGTTGTAGCAGACCGCGTCCAGTTGCAGGCACGCCGCCAGGGCGATGGGACCCAGCGGGCAGTGCAGCGCCAGCGCCACGTCGTAGGCCTCGGCCATGTTGGCGATCTTGCGGGTTTCGGTGATGCCGCCGGCGTGGGACGCATCCGGCTGGATGATGTCCACGTAGCCTTCGCTGAGTACGCGCTTGAAGTCCCAGCGCGAGAACAACCGCTCGCCGAGGGCAATCGGGGTGCTGGTCAGCGGCGCCAATTCCTTGAGGGCTTCGTAGTTTTCGCTGAGTACCGGCTCTTCGATAAACATCAGTTTGTAAGGGTCGAGCTCCTTCATCAGCACCTTGGCCATCGGCTTGTGCACGCGGCCGTGGAAGTCCACGCCAATGCCAACGTTCGGCCCGACCGCATCACGCACCGCCGCCACGTTGGCCAGGGCCAGGTCGACTTTTTCGAAGGTGTCGAGAAACTGCAACTCTTCGGTGCCATTCATTTTCACCGCGGTGAAGCCCCGCCCTACAGCCTCTTTCGCCGCGCGGGCGGTGTCCGCTGGCCGGTCGCCGCCGATCCACGAATACACGCGGATCTTGTCCCGCACCTGGCCGCCCAGCAAATCGCTGACCGACACGCCCAGGGCCTTGCCCTTGATGTCCCACAACGCCTGGTCGATGCCGGCCAGGGCGCTCATGTGGATGGCGCCGCCGCGGTAGAAGCCGCCGCGATAGAGCACGGTCCAGATGTCTTCGATGTTGCGTGGGTCTTTGCCGATCAGGTAGTCGGACAATTCCTCGACAGCCGCCGCCACCGTGTGGGCACGGCCCTCGACCACGGGCTCGCCCCAACCGGTCACGCCCTCGTCGGTCTCGACCTTGAGGAAGCACCAGCGCGGCGGAACGATAAACGTGGTCAGCTTGGTAATTTTCATCTTGTTGTCTCTCTTGTCAGATGCAGCGCGCGGGGCGCTGGAAAAATCTTCAGTTCAAGGCATTCCATGCGGCCACGTAGGCCTTGGCGCGTACCGCCACTTCATCCGCTGTCAGGCCCGGCTTGAACAGCCCGGAACCGAGGCCGAAACCCTTGACGCCGGCTTCGACGAACACCGCCATGTTGTCCGGCGTAATCCCGCCCACCGGCACCAGCACGGTCCCGGCCGGCAACACCGCGAGCCAGGCCTTGACCACCGCCGGGCCCATTTGCTCGGCGGGAAACATCTTCAGTACATGGGCGCCTTCGGCCAGCGCGGCAAAGGCTTCGGTGGGCGTGGCGACGCCGGGCGACAGGTACAAGCCCGCCGCTTTCGCCGCACGCAGCACCTTCGGGTCGCTGTGGGGCATGACGATCACTTGGCCGCCAGCGGCTTTCACCTGCTCGACCTGTTCCGGCGTGAGCACGGTGCCGGCACCGATCAGGCAATCGGCGGGCAAGGTGCTGCGCAGGATGCGGATACTTTCGTACGGTTCGGGGGAATTGAGCGGCACTTCGATTACACGAAATCCGGCGTTGTACAGGACCTCGCCGATGGCCGCCGCCTCTTCGGGACGCAAGCCACGCAGGATCGCGATCAACCCGTTGTGCGCCAGTGCTTGTGTGAGCATGTCAGACCTCCAGTCAGGTTCAGGGGGCGGTGGAATCGAGCAACCCGGCCGCCACGGCCAGTTGCCACAAACCGCGTTCGGTGGCCTGTTCGGCCAGGACCACCCGGGCGAAGCCGCAGGCGTCGAGGGCCCGTTGATAACGGACACAGAGTTGGGAGTTGCCGATCAGCACCACCGTCGGCAGGTGCAGGCTGTCGCGACGACGGCGCTGCACCTCGGCCAGCGCTGCCAGCTCATGGCCGATCAACAGGCCCGAGAGGTAATCCGCCTGGGCACTGGCCACCAGCTCGCCGGTCAAGCCCAGGCTGCGGGCGCTGAACACGGTGGACAACGGGCCGATCTGGCCGTCCACCGACAGCGCCACTTGCACGCCACGGTCAAACGCCACGCCATCGAAGGTCGTCCCCCGTTGCTGGGTGCGGCCGAGAATGCTGTGGTCACTGAGGACGGCGAAGATCTCGCCGGTCATGAAGGTATCGAAATGCACAATGCAGCCATCGGCCACTTCCACCCATTTCGAATGACTGCCAGGCAGGCCGATCAGCACCGCTTCATCCGGCAGGCTGTGCAAGGCACCGAGCACTTGGGTTTCTTCGCCGCGCATGACATTGGGCAAACGTGAACGCTGGATCACGCCGGGCACGATGTGCACATCGACGCCGCGAAGGCTGCGAACGGTTTGTAGGGAATGTCCGAGATTGGCGACGTTGGCGGGTGTGTCGCAGTAAGGCGCTTCGCGCCAGCCCTGAGCACTGCCCACCATGCCGCAGGCAATCACAGGCAAGCCCGGTTGAGCATCGAGCCAGTCGCCGCAGGCCTCGTCGAAGGCCAGCTCGAAACCGTCGATGCAGACCCGGCCGGCAACGGTTCGTGGCCCGGAGGGCAACTGCATGATCCCCGACGACAGCGAACGCTGCTCGAGCACCTCGCCACCGGCTGCGAGTTTGTAAGCCCGTAATGAGGTGGTCCCCCAATCGAGCGCGATCAATTGCGCCTGCATCCGCTTCACCTGTTTTGTTTTTTGGCAGTGAGTGGAACGGACTATAAACCTGGGGGCGACAGAATCTCAATATATAAATAACACTCCCATATATTGGGATTTTGATAAGCCAACCGCAAAGCCAATCGCCATCCGTCCAAGACCCTGCTAGTTTTCTGGTCGGACGCTAAACAACTCAGGGAAAAAGTAATGGGACAACTGCTGAAAATCCTCGGCCGCACTTCCTCGATCAACGTCAGAAAAGTGCTGTGGACCTGCCAGGAACTGGACATCGCCTACGAGCGCGAAGACTGGGGTATCGGCTTTGCCTCGACCCATGACCCGGCGTTCCTGGCCTTGAACCCGAATGCCCAGGTGCCGGTGATCATTGATGAGAACGGTGTGCTCTGGGAGTCGAACACTATTTGTCGCTACCTGGTGGGCAAGCAGGGGCGCAGCGATCTGCTGCCCGTCGAACCTGCCGCACGGGCACGCATCGAGCAGTGGATGGACTGGCAGGCTACGGAACTCAATCCTTCCTGGGGCGATGCGTTTTACGGATTGGTGCGCAAACACCCGGACTACCAGGACCCACAGCTCATCGCCGCGGGCGTCAAAGGCTGGAACGAGAAGATGGGTTTGCTGGAACAGCAGTTGAACCGCACCGGTGCCTACGTGGCCGGTACGGAATTTTCCCTGGCTGATGTGCTTATCGGGCTTTCGGTGCATCGCTGGCGGCAGACGCCCATGGAGCGCCCCGACTATCCGGCCGTGGCCGCCTACTGCAAACGTCTCGATCAACGACCAGGATTTGCCGAGTACGCATCCGCCGCGCACTCATGAAGGGCTCAGTTGCCGTTAGCGAAATCCCGTAGCACCTTGCCGTCCATTCGGTAGCGCACCCACTCTTCCTGTGGTTGCGCGCCGAGGGATTTATAGAAATCGATGGCCGGCGTGTTCCAATCCAGCACGCTCCATTCGAAGCGGCCGCAATCGTTGTCGCAGGCGATCTTCGCCAAGTGGCGCAACAATGTCTTGCCCGCCCCGCCACCGCGCTGCTCGGGCGTGATGTACAGGTCCTCCAGATACAGACAGTTGCTGCCCAGCCAGGTGGAATAGCTGAAGAAAAACACCGCGAAACCGATCGGCACGCCGTCACGCAGGCAGATCAGCCCGTGGGCGGTTGCGCCTTCGCTAAAGAGGCTGCGCTCGATGTCGGCCACACTGGCGATGACTTCGTGGCGGGCTTTTTCGTAATCGGCCAACTCGGTGATGAAGGCAAGGATTTGAGGCGCATCGCTGGGTTGCGCAGGACGGATCTCGATCGACATGAACAGGCCTTGTAGCCAATTGAAAGCGCCATACTAAGCCGCTGCGCGGCGCTCGTCACATACCGATCCAACTATTTGATCGCGGGCGCACGGCTCTTCCCAAAACTGCCATTCGTCGCGCCCAAGGCACCAACGCCAAGCCGCCAAGGCCCAAGATCAGGTAAGCATTCTGAAAAATGGAGGCGACACCCATGATCACTTCAAGGCTGACCGCATTCACCTTCGCCGCGCTGCTGTCCTCGACGGCCTTCGCGGCCTCTACCGACGGCACTGGGCCAACCGACCCCGTGCAAGCGCCAAACTCCCCTGCCACGCAAGGCCTGCCCAAGTTGAACACCGACGGCACCGGTGGCGGTAGCCTGAACAATGGCCAGCCACCGGCCACCGGCACCGATCCACGCGTGCAGGGCAATGACACCGGGCGCCAGGGTGGCATGAATACGCCGGACTCCACCGCACCGGATAACGCCGAGACCGGAGTGGGCTCGAAAACCACGACCGGTGGCTCGGGTTCCGAAGGTGGCGCCGCCAGCCAGTAGCCTTTGCCCGGACATTTGAGGAGGAACATCCCATGCCTCGTGGAAGCAAAGACAAATACACCGACAAGCAAAAACGCAAGGCCGAGCACATCGAAGAAAGTTATGAGCAAAAAGGTGTGTCGGAGGGCGAGGCCGAAGCTCGGGCCTGGGCGACGGTGAACAAGCAGTCCGGTGGCGGCGAACGCTCCGGTGGCTCAGGCAAGGAAAAACCGGCGGCGGCCAAGAAAACCGACCGCAAGGAATCAGCCCGCCGCGCCGCCAAGACCCGCGAAGGTCACCCACGCACCAGCAAAGCCTCCCATGGGGCCCAGACGGTGGACAGCTTGATGAAGGAAGCCCGGGCGAAAAACATTCCCGGACGTTCGAAGATGCGCAAGCAGGAACTGGTCGAAGCGTTGCGCAAGGCCGGGTGATGGTTGGCGTCAGGGATACCCGTTTCGCGAGCAGGCTCGCTCCCATACTGGTTCTGCACTGCGCCGAAGTTCTGAGCCTGGCACAAGAACCTGTGGGAGCGAGCCTGCTCGCGAAAGCGTTGGGTCAGCTAAGGTAGTGTTGAATGTGCCGACGCCTTCGCGAGCAAGCCCGCTCCCACATGGGGTCTGTGCTGTGCCTAGGTCCTGAGCCTAACACTAAAAACCTGTGGGAGCGGGCTTGCTCGCGAAAGCGGTAGGTCAGCTAAGGAAGTGTTGAATGTGCCGACGCCTTCGCGAGCAAGCCCGCTCCCACATGGGGTCTGTGCTGTGCCTAGGTCCTGAGCCTGACACTAAAAACCTGTGGGAGCGGGCTTGCTCGCGAAAGCGGTAGGTCAGCTAAGGAAGTGTTGGATGTGTCGACGCCTTCGCGAGCAGGCTCGCTCCCACATTGAATCTTCGGTATGCCTGAGCTTTGCGCCTGGCACAAAACCCTGTGGGAGCGAGCTTGCTCGCGATGGTGGCAGATCAGTCGTTAGTAATCCCTACTGCCTAGCGCTGCTTCAACCGGTCAATCACCACCGCCAGCAACAGGATCGAGCCGCGGATGACGTATTGGTAGAAGGTGTCGATGTTCTTCAGGTTCATCGCGTTTTCAATGATCGCCAAAATCAGCACGCCGGCGATGACGTGGCGAATCATGCCGATGCCGCCGCTCAACGACACCCCGCCCAGCACGCAGGCCGAGATCACGGTCAACTCGAAGCCCTGGCCGATCATCGGCTGGCCCGAGGTCATGCGCGACGCCAGGATGACCCCGGCCAAGGCGCCGATCAGGCCATGCACGGCAAAGATAATGATCTTGGTGCGATCAACGTTCACCCCCGCCAGCAACGCCGCTTCCTGGTTGCCACCGATGGCCATGGTGTTGCGCCCGTAAGTGGTGTAGTTCAGCAGCCAGCCGAAAAACAGGAAGCAGACGATGGTGATCAGGATCGGCACCGGCACGCCGAACAATTGGCCATTGCCGAACACGAAAAACGATTCCTGGGACACCCCCACCGCCTTGCCGTTGGCAAAGATGTAGGCCAGGCCGCGGACGATCTGCATCGTCGCCAAGGTGGTGATCAAGGCGTTGACCCGCAGCTTGGCGATGACGATGCCGTTGATCAGGCCGACGATCAGCCCCATCGCCAGCGCCGCGCTGACGCCGAGGAACACGCTGTTGGTGTCGCGCATCACCACCGCCGCGACGACGCCGGCACAGGCAATCACCGAACCGACCGACAAGTCGAAGTGCCCGGACGCCAGGCAATACAACATGGTGCAGGCCGCGATACCGGTGGTGGAGATCGCCAGGCCCAGGCCGCGCATGTTCAGCGGCGACAGGAAGTTATCGATCATCAGGGTGCAGAGCACGAAGATCCCGATGGCGGCCAACAGCATGACCCAGTCGTCGAGGAAACGGCGCAGGTCCAGGGGTTTGCGTGCCGTTGGCAGTGCATTGTTTTGAATGGTCATGATTTACCTCTCAGTTCGCCGCGTCGGCAACGCGTTGGCGCGGCAGCGCCAGTTGCAGCAGGTTGGATTCGTTGGCCTGGTCGCGCGGCAGCTCGCCACGCATGGCCCCTTCGCAGAGCACCAGGATTCGGTCGGAAATGCCCATCACTTCCATCAGGTCGCTGGACACCACAATCACCGCGATGCCGTCCGCCGCCAGGTTGTGGATAATCTGATAGATCTCCGCCTTGGCGCCGATGTCGATGCCACGGGTCGGTTCGTCCAGCAGCAGGACTTTCATCGGCATCGACAGCCAGCGACCGAGAATCGCCTTCTGCTGATTGCCGCCGGACAGGTACATGATTTTCTGGCTGGCCGCTGGCGTCTTCACCTTCAGCGACTTGATTTGCTTGTCGGCATTGCCCCGTTCCCAATCACCGCGCAACAGGCAGCCGAGGGTCGAGTGGGACGGTCGGGCGCTGATGTTGATGTTCTCGCCCACGCTGCCCAACGGGATGATGCCTTCCTTCTTGCGATCTTCCGGGCACAGCAGCACGCCAGCGGCAATGGCATCCCGTGGCGAACGCAGTTTCAGTTCCTGGCCGTGCAGGACCAGGCTGCCCTCGCTCTGGCGCTCCAGGCCACTGAGCAAGCGAAACAGCTCGGTACGACCGGCGCCGACCAACCCGAACAAGCCGAGGATCTCGCCCTTGTGCACCTGGAAACTCACCGGTTCGCGCAAGCCCGGCCCCAGCAGGCCCTTCACTTGCAGCGCCACATCGCCGCGTTCCCGAGGACGGTAATCATAGATGTCCTGGATATCGCGGCCGACCATGCAGGTGACCAACTGATCGTGGGTCAGCTCGCTCATGTTCTCGAAGGTCCGCACGTAACGACCGTCCTTGAACACGGTCACCGCATTACAGATACGGAACACCTCTTCCATGCGGTGGCTGACGTACAGCACCACTTTGCCCTCATCTCGCAAGCGGGCGATGATCGCCATCAAACGGTCGATTTCCCGGGCCGACAGGCTACTGGTGGGTTCGTCGAAAGCAATGACATGGGCGCCACGGGACAAGGCCTTGGCGATTTCCACCAATTGCCGTTGGCCGAGGGACAGGCGACCGACTTTTTCCTGCGGGTCGATTTCGTCGGCCAGGCCTTTGAGCAGCGCCAGCGCCTGCTGGCGCAGCACGCCACGGTTGACCAGGCCGAAACGCGCCGGCAAATGGCCGAGAAACAGGTTTTCCGCGACGGTCATTTCCGGCACCAGGTGCAGTTCCTGGTGAATCACCGCCACCCCGCTGGCGATGCTGTCGGCGGTGCCTTTGAAGGCCATCGTCTGTTCGCCGATCTGCAGGTCGCCACTGCTTGGGATGTAGGCGCCACCGAGGATCTTCAGCAACGTGGACTTGCCCGCGCCGTTCTCGCCCATCAAGGCATGCACCTGCCCCGGATGCGCGACGAAACTGATATTGGCCAGCGCCTGCACGCCGGGAAAGGATTTGCCGATCCCGTTGAACCGCAAGCTGCCGCCGATGTTGTGTTGCCGTGTCGCTGTTTGCGCTTGCATAACCACCTCGAACTTACAGAGATCAAGCGACCCCGCCACTCATGTGGCCAGGGCCGCTTTTGAATCAACCGACCGTCAGTTCCACAGGCCGATCTTTTCCAGCTCCTGCTTGAAGTTCTCCCGGGTGATCAGCGTCACCTCGTCCATGGCGGTGTACTTCGGCGGTTCCTTGCCGGTGGTGATCCACTCGTACATCATTTCGGCGGTCTTGTAGCCTTCGATGTGCGGGCTTGGCAGCATCGAACCGAAGAAGCCGCTGTCAGGCTTTTTCAGCTCACCGATGGCGTCGGTACCGTTGATGCCGACGCCGATCACGTTGGCTGCCTTGAACCCGGCCGCTTCAGTGGCGCGTACGCCGCCCAGCACGGTGTTGTCGTTCATGCCGCCGATGATCAGGTTTTTCGCGGCGCTAGGCAGCTTCACCAGCGCCGAGTTGGTGGAGTCCATGCTGCCGGGTACGTCGAGGGTCTTGAGCGCCGTAAACAGGATATGGTCTTCCGGCATCCCGGCCTTCTTCAGGGCATCGACCGAACCGTCGGTGCGCTTCTTGCCGGTGTCCAGCTCGTTGAAGGTGTTGATCACCGCGTAGGTATCTTTCCACTCCCAATTACGCTTCTTCGCTTCAGCGGCCATGGCGGCGCCCTGCTTCTGGCCCACCTCGAACGCGGCCATGCCCAGGTACGGCACGTCTTCCATGAACTTGCCGTTGGCGTCGACGAAACGGTCGTCCACGGCAATGACCTTGAGATCGTTGAGCTTGGCCTTGGCCATGATGGCTGGGCCGAGGGACACGTCCGGCGGGCAGATCACGAAGCCCTTGGCGCCGTTGGCGGCCAGGCTGTCGATGGCCGAGAGGGTTTTCTCGCCGTCAGGCACGGCGATCTTGATCAGTTGGAAGCCTTTATCCTTGGCCGCCTTCTCGGCAAACGCCCACTCGGTCTGGAACCAAGGCTCCTCGGCCTGCTTGACCAGGAAACCAATTTTTACCGCATCGGCCGCCAGCAAGTGGCTGCTGAGGCTGAACGCGGTAACCGCCAGGGCGGCGCGACACAGGGAACGGATCCCACGACGATGTTTCATAGTTGACTCCTTGTTTTTTTTATTGAAAGCCAAACGTCCAGGGTCTGCTCCACCGTCGGTGGAAATACGCAGGCTGGGCGGTTACATCAAGTTGCTACACAGCATAGGCCTAAATAGTCATATCGTATGATGATTGGATTACAGGCGAAGTTTCCCACTGCAATCCAAGAATATTCAGTCGTGGTACATGACTGAACGTCCTCCATCGATGGTGATGCATGAGGCATTGATGAAGGGTGCTTCGTCACTGGCCAGGAACACGGCCGTCATCGCCACTTCGATCGGTTGCCCGACGCGCCGTGGCGGGTGCATATCCAGCGCACGTTGGCGTTCGGCGTGGGGATCGGCAAAGCCGTTCCAGTAGTCGACGTTCAGCTGGGTCTCGATGTAACCCGGAGCGATGGCATTGACGCGTACCCCTTTGGGCGCGTATTCGATGCCCAGGGCGCGAGTCAGGCCGAGCAGGCCGTGCTTGGCCACCGGGTAAGGGAAACAGCCGGGAATGATGTGGGACGAATGGACGGAGGCAATGTTGATGATGCTGCCCACGCCCTGCTCGATCATCTGTGGCAGCACCGCCTTGCAACCGTACCAGGCGCCATCCAGGTCGATGGCGAAGCAGCGGCGCCAGTCCTCTTCGGTCATTTCCAGCGGGTCGCGGAAGACGTTGACGCCGGCGCAGTTGACCAGCACATCGATGCGACCGTGCAGCTCGACGGCGCGACGGGCCATGGCCTGCAAGTCTTGTTGCTTCGACACATCGGCCTGCAACGCTTGCACATCGGCCCCACGCTCACGCCAGTGGGCGGCCACCGCCTCGACTTTCTGCGCCTGGATGTCACTGATCACCAGTCGGGCCTGTTGCGAGGCGAACGCCGCGACGATGGCTTCGCCAATGCCTTGGGCGGCGCCGGTCAACAGCACGACCTTGTCTTTCAGGCGTTCGCCCTTCGGTGGCTCCGGCACGGGCGGCAAGACCAAGGGCTCAGCCATGGCTCAAGACTCCTGCATGCGGGCACGACGAAAACCGGGCATCCACGGATGACCGGCGCAAAGGCGCTTGGAAGAACAGTGGCCGGCGTACGCCGCCGGGGCGTACGGGGAAAGATCGTTGCATCACTTCACCTGTTTTGTTTTTTTAGTGTGAGTGCGTATTGCCGATGGAGCCGACTATAAACCCGGCCGCCAAATAATCTCAATATATATATTTACATCCCATATTTTGGGATTTATCCCGCGAATCTTGTACAAGCCACGCCAGGCACATCGACACGCATCGACAGCACCGCACCGTCCAGCGGATGACCCAAGGGGCTCGCCGCGCTGGTGATGTACAACGTCTTGAGGTCTTCGCCGCCGAACACACAACTGGTCGGTCGGCTGACGGGCAATTCGATCACCCGGTCGACCTGCCCGTCCGGCGTCAGCCGCAGCAGGCAACTGCCGTCCCAGCGGGCGTTCCAGATATAGCCCCGGGCATCCATCGCCGAGCCATCCGGGCCGCCACGCGGGTGTGGGCCGAACCAGACCTCGGCCGGCGCGAGATTGCCTTCCGGATAGATAAAGTGCCGATACACCGTGCCGTCCAGGCTGTCGCCGAAATACACCGTGGTGCCATCGGGGCTCCAGAGCAACGTGTTGGGGATGCCCAACCCGCGCAACAAGGGCATGACCCGACCGTCGCCACCGACGCGAAACAGGCCACCGGACCGTTGTTCGATCGGCAAGTCCTCGCCGTCGGCACCGATGTTGTTTTGCATGGTGCCGAGCCAGAGTTGGCCCAGGGCATCGCAACGGGCCTCATTGGCACGATTACCCAGTTGGGGGTCGGCCATGCACAGCAGCGTCAGGCGCGGCTCAAGGCCCGGCGAATCAAGATCGAGGCGATAGACGCCACTGCTCAGGGTTACCAGTGCGTCGCCACTTTGGGTCGGTATGAAGGCGGACACATGCTCGGGCATCTGCCAGATCTCCACGTTGGCGCCGATCAGCCGCAGTGCCTGCTTGCCAGCGATATCGACCCAATACAACGCTTGGGTCGGCGCATCCCAGAAGGGCCCCTCGCCCAACTTCGCCCGGTGTTCCGTCACAGCCGTCCACTTCATTGAAACCTCCCGTTCCCGACTTGCCCGGCGGCGTCTGTTCGACCGGCCATGACATTGGGGTAAAAGCGTTTGATCGCCAGGTCAGCGTTATCGATCAGGGTCATGCAGGCCCAGACACCCCGGGCCGCGTCACGGGCGGCGATGGCGTCGGCGATGTCCTTGTGGATGGGCAAGGTGCGGCGCAGTTCATCCGGGTCGGCCGCCGACACCTCGAACGACACCGCCAGCAATGCACCGAGGGCCGGGACCATTTGTTCGATGAATTGATTATGGCTGGCGGCCAGGATGCACTCATGGAAAAACTGGTCGGCGCGGTTGTAATCGGCGCCGCTGTCCACTGCCCGTTCCAGGGCATGGTAGGCCAGGCGGATCGCCTGCACCTGATCGGCCGTGGCCCGCTCACAGGCCCAGCGCACCGCCATCGGCTCGATGGTACGGCGCAGGTCCAGCAAGTCGTCGACGAAGTTTTCCGGAAGGCCGCTGCGTGACAGCCAGCCCACCACTTGAGGGTCGAACAGGTTCCAGCGGCGCACCGGCAATACCCGCGTGCCGACTTTCGGCCCGACTTCCAGCATGCCTTTGGCCACCAGGGTCTTGATCGCCTCGCGAATCACTGTGCGACTGACGCCCAGTTGCTCGCCCAAGTCCGCTTCGACCTTGATGGTTTGCCCAGGCTTGACCTGGCCAGCGGCGATCCAGCCCCCCAGCCAATCGACGGTCGATGCGTGAAAACTGCTGGACATGAAAACCCCGCGGGCCACTCTTATTGGTGGCCCACGCTAATCATCATATGATTGGGTGTCAATTTGAATTTTGCATAACCCTGTGGGAGCGAGCCTGCTCGCGATAGCGGTGGGTCAGCTAAGAAGATGTTGGCTGTGCTGGCGCCTTCGCGAGCAAGCCCGCTCCCACAGTAGATTCCGGGCGTTCACATTATTAGCGTTCACCACAGCTCGCTCCCACAGGTTTGGTGGTGCACACAGATAGTGCAGGCGCTCCAAATTTACTGTGGGAGCGGGCTTGCTCGCGATAGCGATCCTTCAGCCGACGCGGATGTTGGATCAACCCTCACTTCCACAAGGGATCAGGGCTCGA
>NZ_JABWRA010000034.1:0-73586 GCF_014268705.1 Pseudomonas sp. SWRI179
GAGATCAAGTCGACGACGAGTTTGCCGGTGGTGCGCTAGTTGGATCTGAGGTGAATGTGCCGGCCCCTTCGCGAGCAAGCCCGCTCCCACAATGGTCCTCCACCGTACACACATGTTGTGTTCGCTGAAGATCCAGTGTGGGAGCGGGCTTGCTCGCGAAAGCGGTACTCCAGACGCAGAAGATCTTTCGGTTACAGGCGCAACAACGTCTTCCAAGCCCGGTTCTGATACACCGCAATCGCCTGCTGCTTGCGCGCATCCAGCGTTTCGTCGGTGATCGGTTGGTTGGCCAGTTGTGCCAGCTTGTTCAGCTCACCGTAGAGCCGATCCATTTCCGGGATCTCCAGCACATGGCGGGCATGGTGCAGCCAGGCCTGGATGCGTTCGATGCGCGGCAGTTGCTCGGCCAGGTCTTCCGGTTGCTGTTGATAACGTTGCAATTGCAGGGACGAGGACTCTTCGCCCAACAGGCGTGGCAACCAGCTGCCCAGTTGCGCCGCGCCCTGGCGATTGCCGCGGGTGTTGCGCTCGACGGCCCAGCTGCGGGCCAGCAGCCAGCGTGACGTGTTGAGGGAAAACAGGCCCCAACGCGGGTCTTGCAGCTCTTCGAGGAACTGTTCCGGCGCGGCCTTGCGCACGTCTTCGTCGTCCAGGCCGGCCTGGACCAGCGGGCGCCAGTCTTCCAGCAACGCGTCCAGGGCCAGGCGCAAGTCATGGGTCGATTGGCGCGGCGCGGCCTGGCCGAGGCTGCTGAGCAGGGCGCGCAGTTCGGCTAGGCTTTCCACCCAGTCCTGCAGCAGGCGCCAATGGCCGTTGAACCGGTATTGCTCGGCCAGGCGCTGGCTGCTGCCGAGCAAATGCCAGCTCAGCGCGGCGAAGGCATCGTCCAGCGGCGTTTCGGCAGTCAGTTGCGGGGCTGGCAGGCTCAAGGCGTAGCTGCCCGCGTCATGCAGGCGATAGCCACGCTCGGCCTTGCTGATGTCGCAGGGCATCAGGGGCAGGGTCATGGCCAGCTCGGCGGCCAGTTCCAGCAGGGCGGCGGGTTCGCCTTCGCGCAGTTCCAGCTCCAGTTCGCAGATTTCTTCCTTCTGTTTGCCGACCACCACGTGGCCCAGGTCCAGGGCGGCTTCGATGACCACTTTGCTTTTGCCACGGCCCCAAGCGATTTCAGCGCGTTCGCGAACGAAATCGGTGGTGAAGATGGCCTTGAGGGTTTTCTTGTCCAGTTCGGCCAAGGCCTCGGGCCAGCATTCGCCGTCGAGCTTCTTCAGGTCGAGCTTGGCCTTGGGCAGGTGCCAGTCGTATTCGTTGCGCTCGGACAGGCCGGCGACGCTCTGGCCGCGGGTCTTGAGGGTCTGGATCACCTCTTCGCCGTCGCGACGCAGGCGCAGGGCGACCTTGGCCCGGGCCAGGTCACGCTCTGGCGTGTCGAAATACTGGTTCATCAATTCGTGGCGTTCCCAGCCACTCTTGTTGCGTTTTTTCAGCAGCGGATGCTCGCGCAAGGCTGCCAGGGTCTCGCGGCTGACGCGGAGTTTGATTTCGGTTTCTTTCTGCATGGCCGGAAAATCCAGGGATCGGGTGCGCAGCCGGGGGAAGGTGTGGCTGCCAAGGCCGTGCAGTGTACAGGACTGACTCGCCCTAGGTTTATTCCTGGGTCCAGATGGTTCTATGATGAACGCCAATCTGTATGCCCGGAGCCAGCGATGCCTTTGCCGTCCATGAAAGATCAATTCGCTGCCCTGATCGCCACGCCTTCGGTCAGCTGTACCCAGCCTGGGCTCGACCAGTCCAACAGCGCCGTCATCGAGCTGTTGGCCGGCTGGCTCACTGAGCTGGGGTTCTCCTGCGATATCCAGCAGGTCAGCCCTGGCAAATTCAATCTGCTGGCCAGTTTCGGCAGCGGTCCCGGCGGCCTGGTGCTGGCCGGCCACAGTGACACGGTGCCGTTCGACGGCGCCTTGTGGCAGACCGATCCGTTGAAGCTCACTGAGGTCGATGGCCGTTGGGTCGGCCTGGGCAGTTGTGACATGAAGGGTTTTTTCGCCCTGGCCATCGAAGCGGTCAAGCCGCTGCTGGACCAACCGTTCAAGCAACCGCTGCTGATCCTCGCCACCTGTGATGAAGAAAGCTCCATGTCCGGCGCCCGGGCCCTGGCCGATGCCGGCCGACCATTGGGGCGCGCGGCGGTGATCGGCGAGCCGACCGGCCTGCGGCCGATTCGCCTGCACAAAGGCGTGATGATGGAGCGCATCGACATTCTCGGACGCAGCGGCCATTCGTCCGATCCGCGCCTGGGCCACAGCGCGTTGGAGGCCATGCACGATGCCATGGGCGAATTGCGCGGCCTGCGCCTGCAATGGCAGCGTGAATTCCGTAACCCGCAGTTCAGCGTGCCGCAACCGACCCTGAATTTCGGCTGCATCCACGGCGGCGACAACCCCAACCGGATCTGCGGCCAATGCTCCATGGAATTTGACCTGCGGCCTTTGCCAGGCATGGACCCGCAAGTGCTGCGGGCGGCGATCCAGCAGAAGCTCAACCCCATCGCCGAGCGCCATCAAGTCAAGATCGACTACGCGCCGCTGTTCCCCGAAGTGCCGCCGTTCGAGCAGGCCGAGGACGCCGAATTGGTCCGCGTGGCCGAACGACTGACCGGCCATCGTGCCGAAGCAGTGGCGTTCGGCACCGAAGCGCCTTATCTTCAGCGCCTTGGCTGTGAAACCCTGGTGCTCGGTCCTGGCGATATCGCCTGTGCCCACCAACCGGGCGAGTACCTTGAAATGTCACGTTTGCAACCTACCGTGGATCTGTTGCGGCAGTTGATCGTCCATTACTGCCTGACGTCGGCCACGGCCGATTAAATTGCGCCCTTGCGGGCCCGTATTCATCACATGAGGAGAGCGCGCGTGTCGCCAAGCCTGTTCCGACGATAACCACCAGCCCGTTGTGCGTTCTGTTTCGTCTTTTTTTGGCTGTTATTTATTACAGGTCCAGGTTCATGCCCGAATACGTCAATTGGCTTCGTCACGCTTCGCCCTACATCAACGCCCACCGCGATTGCACCTTCATCGTCATGCTGCCCGGCGACGGGGTGGAACACCCTAATTTCGGCAACATCGTCCATGACCTGGTGCTGCTCCACAGCCTCGGCGTGCGCCTGGTGCTGGTCCATGGTTCGCGCCCGCAGATCGAGACTCGCCTCGCTGCGCGGGGCCTGACGCCTCACTACCACCACGGCATGCGCATCACCGACGCGGCGACCCTGGAGTGCGTGATCGACGCGGTCGGCCAGTTGCGCATCGCCATCGAGGCGCGCCTGTCCATGGACATGGCGTCCTCGCCCATGCAGGGCTCGCGGCTGCGGGTCGCCAGCGGCAACCTGGTCACCGCCCGGCCGATCGGCGTGCTCGAAGGCGTGGATTACCACCACACCGGCGAAGTGCGCCGGGTCGATCGCAAGGGCATCAACCGGCTGCTGGACGAGCGCTCCATCGTGTTGCTGTCGCCGTTGGGTTATTCGCCCACCGGAGAAATCTTCAACCTGGCCTGTGAAGACGTCGCCACCCGGGCGGCCATCGACCTGGCGGCCGACAAGCTGCTGCTGTTCGGTGCCGAACAGGGGCTTATCGGCGAGGACGGACGGCTGGTGCGGGAATTACGTCCGCAACAGGTCCCAGGCCACATGCAACGCCTGGGCAGCGACTATCAGGCCGAACTGCTGGACGCGGCGGCCCAGGCCTGTCGTGGTGGCGTTGCGCGCAGCCACATCGTCAGTTATGCCGAGGACGGCGCGCTGCTGGCCGAATTGTTCACCCGCGATGGCAGCGGTACGTTGGTGGCCCAGGAACAATTCGAAGTGGTGCGCGAAGCGGCCATTGAAGATGTCGGCGGCCTGCTGGACCTGATCAGTCCGCTGGAAGAGCAGGGGATTCTGGTGCGTCGCTCCCGCGAAGTGCTGGAGCGCGAGATCGAACAGTTCAGCGTGGTCGAGCGCGAAGGCATGATCATCGCCTGCGCGGCGCTGTACCAGATCGCCGATTCGGATGCCGGGGAACTGGCCTGCCTGGCGGTGAACCCGGAGTACCGCCACGGTGGCCGGGGCGACGAACTGCTGGAGCGGATCGAAACCCGCGCCCGCGCCCAAGGACTCAAGACGCTGTTCGTACTCACGACCCGTACCGCCCACTGGTTCCGCGAACGTGGTTTCGAGCCCAGCAGCGTCGACCGTCTGCCGGCCGCGCGAGCCTCGCTCTACAACTATCAGCGTAATTCGAAAATCTTCGAAAAAGCCCTGTAACTCCTGGCGCGCTCCCTGCGTGGGAGTGTCGCAGGGGGCGTCTTTTTGATTTCAGACAATGAATCGCCTGACGCATAGCCATCAAGCTCCCATCTTAAGCAGCCCCGGCGCCAAAGGATCAAGGGATCCCTCTACGCCGGGGTTTCCCGCTGAGCGCTTCTCGGCAAAAAGCCATTCAGTAATTCGCCGGCTGGCCGATACGCCGGACCACGGTTGATGAAGCTTTGATGGCAGCTATATGTCGAAAAGAGCTGAAAACTGGCAGAACAATTCTTTTTGGATTTATAGAGAATCCATTATCCTGCGGGCCGTGTAGCGGGGTTAGACCATGGTCGTAGACACAATTGGTTACGATTGACTTGTCAGTCACGGTCTGGCGCTAATCGCGCATCCGCGGATTCCGGGCGTTCGATCCGGAACCAAAGACACACAAGAATTAAAAAACGAGAGGAGCGAAGCATGAACAAGTCCACCTTGGCCCTGGCTGTGGCCGTTGGGGTTTTGGCGCAGCAGGCAGGCGCCGCCGGTTTTATCGAGGACAGCAAGGCTACCTTGGGTCTGCGTAACTTCTACATCAACACGGATAACCGTGATTCGGCTGCTTCAACGAACAAAAACGAAGAATGGGGCCAGGGTTTTGACCTGCGCTTCACCTCCGGTTACACCCAAGGCACCGTCGGCTTCGGTATCGACGCCATCGGCCTGCTGGGGGTCAAACTGGATTCGGGCGGCGGTACCAACGGCGCGTCCAATAACAGCTATGGCGGCACGGTTTTCCCGAGCAAGTCCAACGGCGAAGCAGTGGATAACTTCTCCAGCCTGGGCCTGACCGCCAAGGCGAAGATCTCCCAGACCGAGCTGAAGCTGGGCACCCTGCAGCCAAAACTGCCGGTCATCGTGACCAACGATGGTCGTCTGCTGCCGCAAACCTTCCAAGGTGGCCAGATCACCTCGAACGAGATCAAGGACCTGACGCTCGTCGGCGGCCAGATCGAGCACGCCAAGGGCCGTAACTCCAGCAACAACGAGGAGTTGTCCATTGCCGGTGCGAACGGTCGTACCGCCAGCGGTCGCGACAGCAACAAGTTCATCTACGGTGGCGGTGACTATAAAATCACCAAGGACCTGACTGCCCAGTACTACTACGGCAACCTGGAAGATTTCTACAAGCAACACTTCCTGGGCCTGGTGCACAACTGGTCCATCGGTCCTGGCGTGCTGAAGTCCGACCTGCGTTATTTCAACAGCCGCAGCGACGGCGCCAACGGTCATGATTCCACCTACTACACCACTGGCTACTATGGCGGCAGCGTCACCAAGGGCAAAGTCGACAACAACCTGTACAGCGGCCTGTTCCTGTACACCGTTGCCGGTCACACCTTTGGCGGTGGCTACCAGGCCAGCAACGGCGACAGCGATTTCCCTTGGCTGAACCAGGGTGACGGTTCGTCGGCTTACCTGACCACCGACATGCAAATCGCCAAATTCGCCCGTGCCGGTGAACGCACCTGGCAGGGTCGCTACTCGTACGACTTCGCCAAGCTCGGTGTTCCTGGCCTGACCGCAGGTGTCATCTACCTGCGCGGCGACAACATCGACCACGCCACCGGTGACAAGACCGAGTGGGAACGTGACATCACTGTTGGCTACGTCGTACCGGAAGGTCCGCTGAAGAACGTTGGCGTCATGTGGAAAAACGCTACCTGGCGCAACGACATCCCTGGTCAGCGCGACCAGGATGAAAACCGCCTGATCGTCAGCTACTCGATCCCGCTGCTGTAAGCAACGCGCTCGCCTGACGAAAAAAAGCCCCGCCCGGTAATACGCCGGGCGGGGCTTTTTTATGTTTTCGGGTCATGTAAGGGATTCTTCCCGCCTACTGGCGACGTAACGCACGATACTCGCTGCCTTGTTGATCAATACATCATCGGCCATACACGCTGCCTTCCTTCTGAATATCCTTGAGCAATCCCGCTCGAGCCTCGTCGAGAGCGGTTTTTTCGCTGAGGATAAAACATTCGAACAACCCCGCCTGTACGTCTCTGGCCCAAAGCCTCCGACCACGGGTCAGGATCTGGTACTGCATTACCGTCGTTGCCGCCCGTAAATCAAGCAGATCCACTGGGCATCCGGCTATATCCGCCAAGTCTCCGGAAAGTTGCCATAACAACACGGGGTCGACCTGACCGGACCAGAGAACAGCCAAATCGACATCACTGTCAGGCCCGGCGGTGCCCTGTGCATGGCTGCCGAACAGGTAAACCGCCAGCAGTCTTGGCAGGTGGTTTTGCAGATGAGTCAGCAAGGCTTGAGTGTTCATGCTGCCTATCCTAGCCGCTCGTCCTGAAATCGCGTCAATAATTTCCGTAGTGTGGGTACAAAACAAAAAAAGCCCCGCCCGGCAATACGCCGGGCGGGGCTTTGCGTTTTCGAGTAGGGCCCACCCCTGTAGCCTTCCTCGAATTTCTCCTCTTTTCAGCAACTCGAGGCCTTCTCGAACCTCGCTGACGATCTTGTGCCGGTATGCGAAATGGCGCCAGTGAACAGTTTTTTATATTCACTAATGATCTAGATAAATGGATATTCATTCTTTTTAAAGCAATCGAAACCGGTGCAAAGTTTGGGCTCACAACAATTCATCCAGGAGCCGCACCATGAGCCTCAGACTCGGCGACATCGCCCCCGACTTCGAACAGGATTCCAGCGCCGGCAAGATTCGCTTCCACGAATGGCTCGGTGACAGTTGGGGTGTACTGTTTTCCCACCCGGCGGATTTCACGCCGGTATGCACCACCGAATTGGGCCTTACGGCCAAGCTCAAGGACGAGTTCGCCCAGCGTGGGGTCAAGGCCATTGCCCTCTCGGTGGACCCGGTGGACTCGCACCACAAGTGGATCGAGGACATCAACGAGACCCAGAACGCCGTGGTCAACTTTCCGATCCTGGCCGATGCCGACCGCAAGGTCTCTGACCTGTACGACCTCATCCACCCCAACGCCAGCGACACCTTGACCGTGCGCTCATTGTTCGTGATCGACCCGAACAAGAAGATTCGCCTGACCATCACCTATCCCGCCAGCACTGGGCGCAATTTCAACGAGATCCTGCGGGTGATCGATTCCCTGCAACTGACCGATAACTACAAGGTCGCCACCCCGGCCAACTGGCAGGACGGCGATGAAGTGGTGATCGTGCCGTCGCTCAAGGATGAAGAAGAACTCAAGCAGCGTTTCCCCAAGGGCTATCGTGCCGTGAAACCTTACCTGCGCCTCACACCGCAGCCTAACAAGTAGGGCTTTGGATTTTCTGTAATGGCTGCAATCGCCTTCGCGAGCAAGCCCGCTCCCACAGGAGTACGCATTCCAATGTGGGAGCGGGCTTGCTCGCGAAGGCTGACTTTCGGTCTGCGCGGGACTCGGATTAGATACTTCCATAAACAGGTTTTGGCCGTTTCGACGGCCTTTTTTATTGCGCCAAGGAAATTGAATTGTATATCTCTTAAATGCATAACCAAATGAATAAATATGATTTAAAGATATATAAATCCCCTGTTATGGTTTGCCCATGCAGCGAGATCGCCCGCCGCGAATCGCACGTGACAGTTAAGGAAGGGTAGGCATGTTGGTCGTCTCACTTGGTGGCAGTCCCAGCCAACGCTCCCGCTCCGGGGTGCTGCTGGAACGCTCGCAACGTTGGTTGCAACAGCAAGGTGTGGAGGTGGTGAGCTATCAGGTGCGCGATTTCCCGGCCGAAGATCTGCTCCATGCCCGTTTCGACAGCCCGAAGGTCGTCGACCTGCTCCAGCAGATCGAAAACGCTGACGGCCTGGTGATCGCCACGCCGGTGTACAAGGCGTCTTTTTCCGGTGCGCTGAAGACCGTGCTGGACCTGCTGCCTGAGCGGGCCCTGGCTCACAAAGTGGTGTTGCCCATGGCTACCGGTGGCAGCATCGCCCACATGCTGGCGGTGGATTACGCCCTTAAACCAGTGTTGTCGGCGCTCAAGGCCCAAGAAATGCTCCATGGGATTTTTGCCGAAGACAGTCAGATCGCTTATGGCGAAGGCAGCGCCCAGGCGCAATTGGCGCCGGCCCTGCAGCAGCGGCTGGACGAGGCGCTGGAACAGTTTTACAGCGCCATGGCCCGTCGGCCCCGGCCGTTGGACCCCAGTGTATTGAACGAACGTTTGTTGAGTGCTCGCTGGAGCATTTGAACCCGAACACCCCTGATTCAACTCACCTTACTCAGCCGCCAACGGCCCAGCAGGTGCAGCCAAAACCCACAGCAAAAAGGAGAGGCGCCATGCGCACTGTCATTTTGCGTCGCGGGCTGGTCGCTCTGTTTGCTGCGGCTGTGTCCCTCGGCGTCATCACCCAAGCTCAAGCCGAGACCTTGCGGATCGGTTATCAGAAATACGGCACCCTGGTGCTGCTCAAGGCCAAGGGCTCGTTGGAAAAACGCCTCGCCGCCCAAGGCGTGGACGTGCAATGGACCGAGTTCCCCGGAGGTCCGCAGCTGCTGGAAGGCTTGAACGTCGGTTCCATCGACTTCGGCGTGACCGGTGAAACGCCGCCGGTGTTTGCCCAGGCCGCGGGCGCCGACCTGCTTTACGTTGCTTACGAGCCGCCGGCGCCCACCAGCGAGGCCATCCTGGTGCCGAAAGGCTCGGCCATCCAATCGGTGCAAGACCTCAAGGGCAAGAAGGTCGTGCTGAACAAAGGCTCCAACGTCCACTACCTGCTGGTGCGGGCGTTGGAAGATGCTGGCCTGAAGTATTCCGACATTCAAACCGTTTTCCTGCCGCCAGCCGATGCCCGTGCCGCGTTCGAACGGGGCAGCGTAGATGCCTGGGTGATCTGGGACCCGTACCAGGCGGCCGCCGAACAACAGTTGCAGGCTCGCACCCTGCGTGACGGCAAAGGCATCGTCGATAACCACCAGTTCTACCTCGCCACCAAGCCCTATGCGCAAAAGAATCCCCAAGTCATTACCGCCCTGGTGGAAGAAGTGCGGGCAGTGGGGGAGTGGTCCAAGGCCAATCCTGAAGACGTGACCAAACAGGTCTCGCCGCTGCTCGGCCTGCCGGCGGACATCACCCTGACGTCGGTGAAACGCCAAGGCTACGGGGCGCTGTTCCTCACGCCGGAGGTGGTGGGGGCGCAGCAGAAAATCGCCGACAGCTTCTACCAGCTCAAATTGATTCCCAAGCCCTTGAGCATCAAGGACGTGATCTGGACGCCGCCGGCGGCCGTTGCGAACGCGCAGTAATTCGATCCCTTAGGAGACCACTCCATGAGCCTCAATATTTTCTGGTTCCTGCCTACCCATGGCGACGGCCATTACCTTGGCACTGCCGAAGGCGCCCGCGCCGTCGATCACGGTTACTTGCAGCAGGTCGCCCAGGCGGCGGATCGATTGGGTTTCGGCGGCGTGCTGATCCCCACCGGACGTTCCTGCGAGGACTCCTGGCTGGTGGCCGCTTCGTTGATTCCCGTGACCCAGCGCCTGAAATTCCTCGTGGCCCTGCGCCCCGGGATTATTTCCCCAACGGTGGCGGCGCGTCAGGCCGCGACCCTCGACCGGTTGTCCGGCGGGCGGGCGCTGTTCAACCTGGTGACCGGCGGCGACCCCGATGAATTGGCCGGTGATGGGCTGTTCCTCGACCACGAACAACGCTACCAGGCCTCGGTGGAATTCACCCGCATCTGGCGCCGGGTGCTGGAAGGCGAGACGGTGGATTACGACGGTGAGCACATCAGCGTGAAGGGCGCCAAGCTGCTCTATCCGCCGATCCAGCAACCGCGTCCGCCGCTGTATTTTGGCGGCTCGTCGGAAGCTGCCCAGGACCTGGCGGCCGAACAAGTGGAAATGGTGCTGACCTGGGGCGAGCCGCCCGCAGCCGTCGCGCAAAAAATCGAGCAGGTGCGGGCCAAGGCTGCGAAGCTCGGACGTACCGTGCGCTTCGGCATCCGCCTGCATGTGATCGTGCGGGAAACCAACGCCGAAGCCTGGCGAGCGGCCGACCGGCTGATTTCTCACCTGGACGACGACACCATCGCCCGGGCCCAGGCCTCCCTGGCGCGCTTCGATTCGGTGGGCCAGCAACGCATGGCCGCCCTGCACGGCGGCAGTCGCGACAAGCTGGAAGTCAGCCCCAACCTCTGGGCCGGTGTCGGCCTGGTACGCGGCGGTGCCGGCACGGCGCTGGTGGGCGATGGCCCGACCGTGGCGGCGCGGGTCAAGGAGTATGCCGACCTTGGCATCGACACCTTTATCTTCTCCGGTTATCCCCACCTGGAAGAGTCCTATCGCGTGGCGGAACTGTTGTTTCCGCACTTGGATGTGGAGCGCCCGGAGTTGCCGAAAAGCCAGGGCTATGTGAGCCCGTTCGGTGAAATGGTGGCCAACGACATCCTGCCCAAAGCCGCGTCCCAGAGCTGAGGCGGCCATGAATAAAATCATCCACAACCTCGCGCCCTGGGCGGTGCCGCTGCTGTTGCTGGCGGTCTGGCAACTGTCGGTGTCGGCCGGTTGGTTGTCCACGCGGATCCTGCCGGCACCCGTGGCCGTGATCGAAGCCGGCGTCAACCTGGTGCGCAGCGGTGAGATCTGGACGCATCTGGCGATCAGTGGTTGGCGGGCAGCGGTGGGCTTCCTGATCGGCGGCGGCATCGGCCTGGCCCTGGGCTTTATCACTGGCTTGTCGAAATGGGGCGAGCGCCTGTTGGACAGCTCCGTGCAGATGGTGCGCAACGTCCCGCATCTGGCGCTGATTCCGCTGGTGATCCTTTGGTTTGGCATCGACGAGTCGGCGAAGATTTTCCTGGTGGCCCTGGGCACGTTGTTTCCGATCTACCTCAACACCTACCACGGCATCCGCAACGTCGACCCGGCGCTGGTGGAAATGTCCCGCAGCTACGGCTTGTCCGGCTTCAGCCTGTTTCGCCAGGTGATCCTGCCGGGCGCCTTGCCTTCGATCCTGGTGGGCGTGCGCTTTGCCCTGGGCTTCATGTGGTTGACGTTGATCGTGGCGGAAACCATTTCGGCCAGCGCCGGCATCGGCTACTTGGCGATGAACGCCCGTGAGTTCCTGCAAACCGATGTGGTGGTGCTGGCGATTCTCCTGTACGCGGTGCTGGGCAAGTTGGCCGACCTGGCCGCCCGTGGGCTTGAGCGGGTCTGGCTGCGCTGGCATCCGGCGTACCAAGTGAACAAGGGAGGTGCCGCATGACCGCCCAACAACCTCCGCGCCTGCTGCGTGGCATCCCGCTGGCGGTGCGCAACCTGCAAAAAACCTTTGGCACGCGCCAGGTATTGCGCGACATCGACCTGCATATCCCGGCCGGGCAATTCGTGGCTGTGGTCGGTCGCAGCGGTTGTGGCAAAAGTACCTTGCTGCGGTTGCTGGCCGGCCTCGATCAACCCACCGACGGCCAACTGCTGGCGGGCTCGGCGGCCTTGAGTGCGGCGCAACAGGACACGCGGTTGATGTTCCAGGAAGCGCGTCTGCTGCCGTGGAAAAAAGTCATCGACAACGTTGGCCTCGGGCTCAACGGCAACTGGCGTCCGCAGGCCTTGCAGGCACTGGAAGCCGTCGGCTTGGCCGACCGTGCCCAGGAGTGGCCGGCGGCATTGTCCGGCGGCCAGAAACAACGGGTGGCCCTCGCCCGCGCGCTGATTCATCAGCCACGGCTGTTGTTGCTCGACGAACCCTTGGGAGCATTGGACGCCCTGACCCGTATCGAGATGCAGCAACTGATCGAAAACCTCTGGCAGCAGCACGGTTTCACGGTGTTGCTGGTGACTCACGACGTCAGCGAAGCGGTGGCGATTGCCGACCGGGTGATCCTGATCGAGGACGGCCAGGTCGGCCTCGACCTGCCCATCGACCTGCCACGCCCACGGGTTCGCGGCTCTCATCGCCTGGCGAGCCTGGAAACCGAAGTCCTCAACCGTGTGCTGTCCTTGCCCGGCCAACCACCGGAACCCGAACCCGTTTCACCCTTGCCTACGCAATTGCGTTGGGCGCAATAACTTCATCCAGACAGGAATCGACACCATGACCATCAAAGCCATCAACGTACGCAACCAGTTCAAAGGCACCATCAAGGAAATCGTCGAAGGCGACGTGCTGTCGGAAATCGACGTGCAGACCGCCTCCGGCATCGTCACGTCGGTCATCACCACCCGTTCGGTCAAGGAGTTGGAACTGGCGATCGGCAGTGAAGTGATTGCCTTCGTCAAATCCACCGAGGTGTCTATCGCCAAGTTGTGAACGATGCTTGACCCACGGCCCCGGACGGCGAGAGCCCTTCGGGGCTTTTGGGCTGCGCACGCATTCACTTTGTTGAGGTGAGGAGGGGGCTTTGTGGCGAGGGGATTTATCCCCGCTGGGCTGCGCAGCAGCCCTAAAGCAGTGTACTCATCTTCCTGGCACATCGAGTTAGCTGGTTTGGGGGCCGCTGCGCAGCCCAGCGGGGATAAATCCCCTCGCCACGTGGATCAGGATGCTTCGCGCTTGGGCAGATACGGCGGCAGGTACAGCCCCAGGTACGCATCGAATACCCGCATGCCTTCTTCTGCCATGCGTGGGGTGATCTGGCCGTGTTGTTGGACCGAGCGGGCGTAGACGCGGTCGCCCAGTTCCATGGCCAGGGCGAACACATCGACGTCGTCGGGCAGGGGCGGCAGGGCGAAATGGTGAGCGAAGACCTTGTGCAGCAAGTCGCTCAGCTCGAGGTCGTGCTGGCGGTCGGCCTGGGTGACTTCGGTCAGGCCGTGCTGGGCCAGGATCAACTGGCGAGCGGCGGCGTCCTGGCTGTAGATGGCGAGCATGCGTTGTTCCACCAGCCGGGACAGGTCGTGCCAATGGTTCAGCGCGGCATGATTGATCGGTGCTTGCAGGCCCGCGCGGAAGGCGGCGTGGACATCGGCGGTCAGGGCTTCGAGCAGGGCCGGGACGCTGGCGAAGAAGTGGTACACGGAAGAGGGCGGGATCCCGGCGCGCTCGGCGACGCTGTAGATCGACAGGCTGGCCACGCCTTCGGCGGCAAGCAGCGTACGGGCGGCATCGAGAATGGTGTCGATCCGGGCCTGGCTGCGTGCGCGGGGTTTGCGGGGTGTGGCGATGCGCGTCATGGACGTCTCCTGCGGGGCTGCCGGGCATTGTACGCAGAGCGAGCGGATGGTCCATACCCGGACTTGTGAGCAGAGCAACTCCTGTGGCGAGGGAGCTTGCTCCCGCTGGGCTGCGAAGCAACCCCGAAACCAGTCGCCGCCGTGGTTCAGGTTGACCGCTTCAGCATTTTTGGGGCTGCTGCGCAGCCCAGCGGGAGCAAGCTCCCTCGCCACAATGTTCGGCGGCAGACATAAAAAAACGCCGCAGGCCATAAGGCCTGCGGCGTTTCTTTTTGAACGTAACCGCTTACACGGTATGCAGGTACCAGTTGTACTCAAGGTCGGAGATGGAGTGTTCGAACTCCTCCAGCTCGCTTTCCTTGCAGGCCACGAAGATATCGATGTATTTCGGGTCGATGTACTTGGCCATGACTTCACTGTCGTCCAGCTCGCGCAGGGCATCGCGCAAGTTGTTCGGCAGGCTTTGCTCGTTCTGCTCGTAGCTGTTGCCTTCCACCGGCGCACCGGGCTCGATCTTGTTGACCAGGCCATGGTGCACCCCTGCCAGCACGGAGGCCATCAGCAGGTACGGGTTGGCATCGGCACCGGCGACGCGGTGTTCCAGGCGCACGGCATCGGCCGAGCCGGTCGGCACGCGCAAGGCCACGGTGCGGTTGTCCAGGCCCCAGGTCGGCGAGTTCGGCACGTAGAACTGTGCGCCGAAACGACGGTAGGAGTTGACGTTCGGGCAGAGGAAAGCCATCTGCGCGGGCAGGGTCTCGAGCACACCGCCGATCGCGTGACGCAATGCGGCGTTCTGCTCGGGATCCTCGCTGGCAAAGATATTCTTGCCGTCTTTATCCAGGATCGAAATGTGGACGTGCAAACCATTGCCTGCCTGGCCCGGATACGGCTTGGCCATGAAGGTGGTGTCCATTTCATGGTCGTAGGCGATGTTCTTGATCAGGCGCTTGAGCAGGACCGCGTAGTCGCACGCCTTGATCGGATCGGCCACGTGGTGCAGGTTCACTTCGAACTGCGCCGGGGCACTTTCCTTGACGATGGCGTCGGCGGGAATGCCTTGCTCCTTGGCCCCTTCCAGAATGTCCTGAAGGCAATCGACGTATTCGTCGAGGTCATCGATCAGGTAGACCTGGGTCGAATGCGGGCGTTTGCCGGAAATCGGCGAGCGGGGCGGTTGAGGGCGTCCATTCACGTTCTCCTGGTCGATCAGGTAGAACTCCAGCTCGAACGCGGCGCAGATGGTCAGGCCCAGTTCATCGAACTTGGTCACGACCTGGCGCAGGACTTCGCGCGGGTCGGCGAAGAAAGGTTCGCCTTCGAGTTCGTGCATGGTCATCAACAGTTGCGCGGTAGGGCGCTTCTGCCAAGGCTCATTGCACAGGGTGTCAGGGATTGGATAGCAGATCCGGTCGGCATCACCGATGTCCAGGCCCAGGCCGGTGCTTTCCACCGTGGAGCCATTGATATCCAGAGCAAATAGAGAGGCCGGCAGGTTGATGCCTTTCTCGTAAACCTTGTGGAGGCTGGTGCGTTCTATGCGCTTGCCGCGCACCACACCATTCATATCCGCAATCAGAAGGTCAACGTACAGAACCTCAGGATGTTCCTTAAGGAACGCGTTCGCTTCGTTAAGCTGAACGGCACGCGGGGGTACCGACATGATGCAACACCTTTGTTGTTAAAAATATCAATCATTGATCTCTTCGAAAGCCAGTCAACCCGAACGGCATGCCGAAGTCAAGCAGGGCCTTTTTTGCCCTAAAAAAGCACCTGCGAGGCTTTTTTGGGGCAATTTAGGGCGTTTTTTTCCCTTTAGGGGCCTTGGCGCCCGCAGGCTTGAGCGGGCCGTGTTGTATTTTTTACGGGGGTGTTGTGTAAAAAAATGAACAAGGCTAAGCTCGATTCAAACCCATAACAGCAATAATACCGGGGTGCTTCATGTCTCGCCTGCCGTTAATCGGCGTCACCGCCTGCACCAAGCAGATCGGTTTGCATGTCTACCACGCTACCTATGACAAGTACCTGCGGGCTGTCGCCACGGCCGCCAAGGGCTTGCCCCTGATTATTCCGTCCATGGCCGATGAGCTTGGAACGTCCGATATTCTGGACGCCCTGGACGGTATTGTGTTTACCGGCTCTCCTTCCAACGTCGAACCTTTTCACTATAGCGGACCTGCCAGCGCGCCGGGCACTGCCCACGACCCTGCACGGGATGCGTTGACCCTGCCGCTGCTGCGTGCCGCGGTGGCGACCGGGGTGCCGATATTTGGCATTTGCCGCGGTTTCCAGGAAATGAACGTCGCGTTCGGCGGCAGCCTGCATCAGAAGGTTCATGAAGTCGGAACCTTTATCGATCATCGTGAAGACGACACTCAGTCGGTGGATATCCAGTACGGCCCGGCTCACGTCGTGCGGATCCAACCCGATGGCATCCTGGCGGGCCTGGGCCTGCCGGCGGTGATTGACGTCAATTCGATCCACAGCCAAGGCATCGAGCGCCTGGCGCCTGGGCTGCGGGCCGAAGCGGTGGCGCCGGATGGCTTGATCGAGGCGGTTTCGGTGTCAGAAGGCAAGGCTTTTGCTTTAGGTGTGCAATGGCACCCCGAATGGGAGGTAAGCTCTAACCCGTACTACCTTGCGATTTTCCAGGCATTTGGCGATGCCTGCCGAGCAAGGGCAACACAACGCGACGCGGATGCGTCAAACAACGCCTGACGATTAATAGCAGTCAGGAAACTCACGCCTAGAGGCATTTATGAGTAACAACCTCGACCAGCTCACCGATTGGTTGAAAGACCACAAGATCACAGAAGTCGAATGCATGATTGGCGACCTGACCGGTATCACCCGGGGCAAGATCTCGCCGACCAACAAGTTCATCGCCGAAAAAGGCATGCGCCTGCCCGAGAGCGTGCTGCTCCAGACCGTGACGGGCGACTATGTCGAAGACGACATCTATTACGAACTGCTCGACCCGGCTGACATCGACATGATCTGCCGCCCGGACGAGAACGCCGTGTTCCTTGTGCCTTGGGCCATCGAGCCCACCGCCCAGGTCATCCACGACGCCTACGACAAGCAGGGCAACCCCATCGAGCTGTCGCCGCGCAACGTGCTCAAGAAAGTGCTCAAGCTCTACGCCGACAAAGGCTGGCAGCCCATCGTCGCGCCGGAAATGGAGTTCTACCTGACCAAGCGCAGCGACGACCCGGACTTCCCGTTGCAGCCGCCCATTGGCCGCTCCGGCCGCCCGGAGACCGGTCGCCAGTCCTTCTCGATCGAAGCGGCCAACGAATTCGACCCACTGTTCGAAGACGTCTACGACTGGTGCGAATTGCAGGAGCTGGACCTCGATACCCTGATCCATGAGGACGGCACGGCGCAGATGGAAATCAACTTCCGTCACGGCGATGCCTTGTCCCTGGCCGACCAGATCCTGGTGTTCAAGCGCACCATGCGCGAGGCGGCACTCAAGCACGACGTGGCCGCCACGTTCATGGCCAAGCCCATGACCGGCGAGCCGGGCAGTGCGATGCACCTGCACCAGAGCATCATCGACAAGGAAACCGGCAAGAACGTCTTCTCCAATGAAGACGGGACCATGAGCGATCTGTTCCTGCACCACATCGGTGGCCTGCAGAAATTCATCCCCGAGCTGTTGCCGCTGTTCGCTCCCAACGTCAACTCGTTCCGCCGCTTCCTGCCGGATACGTCGGCGCCGGTGAACGTGGAGTGGGGCGAAGAGAACCGCACCGTGGGCCTGCGCGTGCCGGATGCCGGGCCGCAGAACCGTCGGGTGGAAAACCGCTTGCCGGGCGCCGACGCCAACCCGTACCTGGCGATTGCCGCCAGCCTGCTGTGTGGCTTCATCGGCATGGTCGAAGGCATCAGCCCGAGCGCGCCGGTGGTGGGCCGCGGCTACGAACGCCGCAACCTGCGTTTGCCGTTGACCATCGAAGACGCCCTGGAACGCATGGAAAACAGCACCACTATCGAGAAATACCTGGGCAAGAAATTCATCACAGGCTACGTCGCGGTCAAGCGGGCCGAGCATGAAAACTTCAAGCGCGTCATCAGTTCGTGGGAGCGGGAATTCCTGCTCTTTGCCGTCTGAAGCGCCGGGCGGGGCTGCTTCAGGCAGCTTCGCCCTCACCGATAACAGGAGAATTCGCATGACCCGCAATAACCCGCAAACCCGTGAATGGCAGGCCCTGAGCAACGATCACCACCTGGCGCCGTTCAGCGACTTCAAGCAGCTCAAAGAGAAAGGCCCGCGCATCATCACCCACGCCAAGGGCGTCTACCTCTGGGACAGTGAAGGCAACAAGATCCTCGACGGCATGGCGGGCCTCTGGTGCGTGGCCGTCGGTTACGGTCGCGCGGAGCTGGCCGATGCCGCCAGCCAACAGATGCGCGAACTGCCGTACTACAACCTGTTCTTCCAGACGGCCCACCCGCCGGTGCTGGAACTGTCCAAAGCCATCGCCGACATCGCCCCTGAAGGCATGAATCATGTGTTCTTCACCGGCTCCGGCTCCGAGGGCAACGACACCATGTTGCGGATGGTCCGCCACTATTGGGCGATCAAGGGCCAGCCAAACAAAAAAGTCATCATCAGCCGCAAGAACGGTTATCACGGCTCGACCGTCGCGGGCGCGAGCCTGGGCGGCATGACTTATATGCACGAGCAGGGCGACCTGCCGATCCCGGGCATTGTCCACATCGCCCAGCCTTACTGGTTCGGTGAAGGCGGCGACATGAGCCCCGAAGAGTTCGGCGTGTGGGCGGCCAACCAGTTGGAAGAAAAAATCCTGGAGATCGGCGTGGACAATGTCGGTGCGTTCATCGCCGAGCCGATCCAGGGCGCTGGTGGCGTGATCGTGCCGCCGGACAGCTACTGGCCGCGCATGAAGGAAATCCTCGCCAAGTACGACATCCTGTTCGTGGCCGACGAAGTGATCTGTGGCTTTGGCCGTACCGGTGAGTGGTTCGGTACCGACCATTACGGGTTGAAACCGCACATGATGACCATCGCCAAGGGCCTGACCTCCGGCTACATCCCCATGGGTGGGCTGATCGTGCGCGACGACGTGGTCGCGGTGCTCAACGAAGGCGGCGACTTCAACCACGGCTTTACCTACTCCGGTCACCCGGTGGCCGCGGCGGTGGCCCTGGAAAACATCCGCATCCTGCGCGACGAGAAGATCATCGAGCGTGTCCACAGCGAAACGGCACCCTATTTGCAACAACGCTTACGGGAACTGAACGATCATCCGCTGGTGGGTGAAGTACGTGGGGTCGGTTTGCTGGGGGCGATCGAACTGGTCCAGGACAAGGCCACGCGCAAGCGCTACGAAGGCAAGGGTGTGGGCATGATCTGCCGGCAGTTCTGCTTCGATAACGGGCTGATCATGCGCGCGGTGGGCGACACCATGATCATTGCGCCGCCGCTGGTGATCAGCAAGGCCGAGATCGATGAGTTGGTGACCAAGGCACGGCAGTGCCTGGACCTGACCCTCAGTGCGTTGCAAGGCTAAGTGCTAGGCTCTGAGCGAGGTGCCTGCAAGGGCCTCGCCCAGCGAGAATAAAAGGCTGGGCTTGTGTTGAAAGCCTGCCCTGTAACTTGCCAGACTACCGGCTGTTCAAGTTGCCCGCGAGCCGGCTACTGAACGTGGCTAAGAAGAATAACTGGAGCATTTTTTCATGAAGGCATTAGGTATGAAGATAGCTGGCAAGACCCTCCTCGCCATGTCCCTGATGGGCGTGATGGCGGGCGCCGTCCAGGCAGACGACAAAGTGCTGCACGTCTATAACTGGTCCGACTACATTGCGCCGGACACCGTTGCCAAGTTCGAAAAGGAAACGGGGATCAAAGTTGTCTACGACGTGTTCGACAGCAACGAAACCCTGGAAGCCAAGTTGCTGGCTGGCAAATCCGGTTATGACATCGTGGTGCCGTCGAACAACTTCCTGGCCAAGCAGATCAAGGCCGGCGTCTACCAGGAGCTGGACAAGTCCAAGCTGCCTAACTGGAAGAACCTGGACACCGACCTGCTCAAGGCCGTCGGCGATGCCAGCGACCAGGGCAACAAACATGCCTTCCCTTACATGTGGGGCACCATCGGCATCGGTTACAACCCCGAGAAGGTCAAGGCCGCATTGGGCGTCGACAAGATCGACTCCTGGGACACCCTGCTCAAGCCCGAGAACATCGCCAAGCTCAAGAGCTGCGGTGTGAGCTTCCTCGATTCGCCAACCGAAATGATTCCGGTGGCCCTGCATTACCTCGGTTATCCGACCGACAGCCAAGACAAGAAGCAACTGGCCGAGGCCGAGGCGCTGTTCCTCAAGTTGCGTCCATCGATCGGTTACTTCCACTCGTCCAAGTACATTTCCGACCTGGCCAACGGCAACATCTGCGTCGCCGTGGGTTACTCGGGTGATATCGAGCAATCCAAGAGCCGTGCTGCCGAAGCTGGCGGCAAAGTGAAAGTGGCCTACACCATTCCGAAGGAAGGTGCCGGTTCGTTCTATGACATGGTCGCCATTCCCAAGGATGCCGAAAACGTCGAGGCCGCTTATAAGTGGATGAACTTCATCATGCAGCCGGAAGTCATGGCGGAGATCACCGACAACGTGCGTTTCCCTAACGGCAACAAGGCCGCCACCGCTCTGGTGGACAAGGAAATCTCCGGTGACCCGAGCATTTATCCATCGGACGAAGTGAAGGCCAAGCTGTACGCCATCGCCGACCTGCCAGCCGCGACCCAGCGGATCCTGACCCGCAGCTGGACCAAGATCAAATCCGGTAAATAAGCCGGCCTGAAGCACCCTCCTGTTGTCGCGGCCAGCGCGGCGGCGGCAACAGGAACCCAAAATAACTAAAAGTTTTGCGGGATCGGTTTATCGAGGGTAAGTTGCGCGCCGGTTTTGTTGCAGGGCCCCAGCAAGGGTCACGTAACGGGGGCAACTTGGGCCCAACTATTTAAGAGGACCTCCACGTGCCAGTCTTTTCTTTGTTACGCAACACCTTGCTGGTGGGCGCCGGCCTGACGCTCGCCGTCAGTGCCCAGGCTGCCTCCACTGTGCATATTTATAATTGGTCGGACTACATCGGCGAGACCACCCTGGCGGATTTCGAAAAAGCCACGGGCATCAAGCCGGTGTATGACGTGTTTGACTCCAACGAAACCCTGGAAGGCAAGTTGCTGGCCGGGCGCACCGGTTACGACGTGGTCGTGCCGTCCAACCACTTCCTGGGCAAGCAGATCAAGGCCGGGGCGTTCCAGAAGCTCGACAAGGCGCAGTTGCCCAATTACGCCAACCTCGACCCGGTGCTGCTCAAGCGCCTGGAAAAGAACGACCCGGGCAACCAGTACGCCGTGCCTTACCTGTGGGGCACCAACGGCATCGGCTATAACGTCGAGAAAATCAAGGCAGTCCTGGGTGTCGACAAGATCGATTCGTGGGCCATGCTGTTCGAGCCGGAAAACATCAAGAAACTGTCCAGCTGCGGCGTTTCGTTCCTCGATTCGGGTGACGAGATGATTCCGGCGATGCTCAACTACCTGGGCCTGAACCCCAACAGCGAAGACCCTGAAGACTACAAGAAGGCCGAGGCCCAACTCCTCAAGATCCGGCCTTACGTGACCTACTTCAACTCCTCCAAATACATCTCCGACCTGGCCAATGGCGAGATCTGCGTGGCCGCCGGTTTTTCCGGGGACATCTTCCAGGCCCGCGAACGTGCCAGCGAAGCCGGCAAGGGCGTCGACATTGCCTACGTGATTCCCAAGGAAGGCGGCAACCTCTGGTTCGACATGCTGGCGATTCCCCGTGATGCCGGCAACGTCAAGCAAGCCCATGCCTTCATCAACTATGTGCTCAAGCCTGAGGTCATCGCCCAGGTCAGCGACGTTGTCGGTTATGCCAACCCGAACCCCAAGGCTGGCGAACTGATGGACCAGAAAGTACGCACCGATGAAGCGGTTTATCCACCGCAAGCGGTCGTCGACAAGCTCTACGTCAACTCCGAGTTGCCGCCCAAGATCCAACGACTCATGACCCGCAGCTGGACCAAGGTCAAGTCGGGTAAATAAACGTCAACACTCTTGTTCGCCTCCTTGGGGCGAACTGCAAATTCTGTGGGAGTTTCGTAAATGGCAGTTGCCTCCGGCGCCTATAAGAAAGCCCTCGAGGGCGACCAGACACCCAAGCAGGTGCTGGTCAAAATCGACCGGGTCACGAAGAAGTTCGACGAGACGATTGCCGTGGACGATGTGTCCCTGGAAATCAAGAAAGGCGAGATCTTCGCCTTGCTCGGCGGTTCGGGATCGGGCAAATCCACCTTGCTGCGCATGCTGGCCGGTTTCGAGCGGCCCACCGAGGGACGGATTTTCCTCGACGGCGTGGACATCACCGACATGCCGCCCTACGAGCGGCCGATCAACATGATGTTCCAGTCCTACGCCTTGTTCCCCCACATGACCGTGGCGCAGAACATCGCCTTCGGCCTGCAACAGGACAAGATTCCGAAAGCCGAGATCGATGCCCGCGTGGCGGAGATGCTCAAGCTGGTGCAGATGAGCCAGTACGCCAAGCGCAAGCCGCACCAACTGTCCGGCGGCCAGCGCCAGCGTGTGGCCTTGGCCCGTTCCCTGGCCAAGCGGCCCAAGCTGTTGCTGCTCGACGAGCCGATGGGCGCCCTGGACAAGAAGCTGCGTTCGCAAATGCAGCTTGAGCTGGTGGAGATCATCGAGCGGGTCGGCGTGACCTGCGTCATGGTGACCCACGACCAGGAAGAGGCCATGACCATGGCCGAGCGCATCGCGATCATGCACCTGGGCTGGATCGCCCAGATCGGCAGCCCGATCGACATCTACGAAACCCCGACCAGCCGCCTGGTCTGCGAATTCATCGGCAACGTCAACATCTTCGAGACGGAAGTGGTGGACGACGCCGAAGGCCACGCGGTGCTGACCTGCAAGGACCTGGACCG
Source organism: Pseudomonas sp. SWRI179 (assembly GCF_014268705.1). Taxonomy (NCBI): domain Bacteria; kingdom Pseudomonadati; phylum Pseudomonadota; class Gammaproteobacteria; order Pseudomonadales; family Pseudomonadaceae; genus Pseudomonas; species Pseudomonas sp. SWRI179. The sequence goes on from NZ_JABWRA010000034.1 coordinate 22,439, forward strand.
CAGCATCTACGTAGGCCACGGCATCAGCACCTCGGTGCAGGACAAGTCCGTAACCTACGCCATTCGCCCGGAAAAACTGCTGGTCACCTCCGAGCAGCCGACCTGCGAGCACAACTGGTCCAGCGGCAAGGTCCATGACATCGCCTACCTGGGCGGTCACTCGGTGTTCTATGTCGAGCTGCCGAGCGGCAAGCTCGTGCAATCCTTCGTCGCCAACGCCGAACGCCGTGGCCAGCGCCCGACCTGGGGCGACCAGGTGTTCGTCTGGTGGGAAGACGACAGCGGCGTGGTGCTTCGCTCATGAACATGCGCAAACTCAAACGCCGACTCGATCGAATAACGCCCGGTGGTCGCCAACTGGTCATCGGGGTGCCTTTCATCTGGCTGTTCCTGTTCTTCATGCTGCCGTTCTTCATCGTCCTGAAGATCAGCTTCGCCGAAGCCGACGTGGCCATTCCGCCCTACACCGAGATCTACAGCTACGTCGACCAGAAGCTGCAGGTGCTGCTCAACCTTGCCAACTACGTGATGCTGAGCGAGGACGAGTTGTACATCGCCGCCTACCTCGGCTCGCTGAAGATGGCCTTGATCAGCACGGTCCTGTGCCTGCTGATCGGTTATCCGATGGCCTACGGCATCGCCAATGCCCGCAAAGAGATGCAGACGGTGCTGGTGCTGCTGATCATGATGCCGACCTGGACCGCGATCCTGATCCGCGTCTATGCGTGGATGGGCATCCTCAGCAACAACGGCTTGCTCAACGGCTTCCTGATGAGCATGGGCTGGATCAGCGAGCCTCTGCAGATCCTCAACACCAACCTGGCGGTGTATATCGGGGTCGTCTACTCCTATCTGCCGTTCATGATCCTGCCGTTGTACGCCAACCTGGTCAAACACGACCAAAGCCTGCTGGAGGCCGCCTCCGACCTGGGTTCGAGCACCTTCAACAGCTTCTGGAAAATCACCGTGCCGCTGTCCAAGAACGGCATCATCGCAGGCGCAATGCTGGTGTTCATCCCTGTGGTGGGCGAGTTCGTGATCCCGGAACTGCTGGGTGGCCCGGAAACCCTGATGATCGGCAAAGTGCTGTGGCAGGAATTCTTCAACAACCGTGACTGGCCGGTGGCGTCCGCCCTGGCGGTGGTGATGCTGGCGATCCTGATCGTGCCCATCATCCTGTTCAACCGCAGTCAGGCCAAAGAAATGGAGGGCAAGGAATGAAGCGCTTCAGTTTTTCAAGCCTGATGCTGGTGCTGGGTTTGCTGTTCATCTACGCGCCAATGCTGATTCTGGTGATCTACTCGTTCAACGCCTCGAAACTGGTGACGGTGTGGGGCGGCTGGTCGGTCAAGTGGTACGTCGGTCTGCTGGACAACAGCCAGTTGATGGGCTCGGTGATGCGCTCGCTGGAAATCGCCTGCTACACGGCGATTGCCGCGGTGGCCCTGGGGACGTTGGCGGCCTTCGTGCTGACCCGCATCACCCACTTCAAGGGCCGCACGCTGTTCGGCGGCCTGGTCACCGCGCCGCTGGTGATGCCGGAAGTGATCACCGGCCTGTCGTTGTTGCTGCTGTTCGTGGCCATGGCGCAGATGATCGGCTGGCCCCAGGAGCGTGGCATCGTCACGATCTGGATCGCCCACACCACTTTCTGTGCGGCCTATGTGGCGGTGGTGGTCTCGGCACGCTTGCGTGAGCTGGACCTGTCCATCGAAGAGGCGGCCATGGACCTCGGTGCGCGGCCGTGGAAGGTGTTCTTCCTGATCACCATCCCGATGATCGCGCCATCGCTGGCGGCGGGGGGCATGATGTCCTTCGCATTGTCCCTGGACGACCTGGTGCTGGCGAGCTTCGTCTCCGGTCCTGGTTCGACGACCTTGCCGATGGAAGTGTTCTCGGCCGTGCGCCTGGGGGTGAAACCGGAAATCAACGCCGTGGCGAGCCTGATCCTGCTGGCGGTGTCGCTGGTGACCTTCCTGGTCTGGTACTTCAGCCGCCGCGCCGAAGAAAATCGCAAGCGCGCGATCCAGCAAGCCATCGAAGAAAGCGCCGCCGATTCCTGGAAACAACCGGAAGTCCGCCGGGCCGAGACCGCGCCGGTCTGACCCGATACTGGCACCCAATGTGGGAGCGGGCTTGCTCGCGAAGACGGAGGTACATTCAACATTCATGTTGGCTGATACACCGCTTTCGCGAGCAAGCCCGCTCCCACAAGTTTTTGGGAACGCCACGGTCCTGTGGCGAGGGAGCTTGCTCCCGCTTGAGTGCGCAGCGCTCATCGCTTTTTTTTGGGGTCGCTGCGCGACCCAGCGGGAGCAAGCTCCCTCGCCACAAAAGCTTCCAAATCATCACACCATGGATTGATCACCAGTAAATCCTGTGGGAGCGAGCTTGCTCCGGGCGGCGATCCGACGATAGCGACCTGTGGGGTTATTGGCCCGTCACTTCTTCAACGCGTCATGAGCCTCCAGCGCTCGCAGGGAGTAGATGTACGCCGCGCCCGCGTTGAGGGACACCGCGGTGGCCAGGGTGGCGGCGATTTCTTCGCGGGTGGCGCCGGCCTTGATGGCGGCGTCGGTGTGTACGCCGATGCAGCCGTCACAGCGAGTGGTGATGGCGACGGCGATGGAGATCAGTTCCCGGGTCTTGGCATCGAGCACATTGTTCTCCGCCGCGGCTTCGTCCAGGGCCATGTAGGCCTTGACCATCTTCGGATTGCTTTTGCCCAGGGCACCAAAGGCGCTCTTGATGGTGGGCAGCAGCTCGGACCAGTTGTTGAACATAGCGTTGACTCCTGTGGAAGAGACGGGCAAGTGTGCCCCTGTAGTCTTGACCATCCATGACGATCAAGCCCGGTAAAGGATGAAAAAATACCGGCGCACCCGATTCAGGGCGTCCGGGCCGGCAACAGCTTCAAGGTGCCATGGGTGTTGGCCGTCACTTCTTCCTCGGCCAGGTGCGCCTGGTGATACAGCCCCTCGATGTACGCCTCGGCCTGATCCTCGTAATGCTTGTCGAAAGGCACGCCGCTCTGGCCTACCGGGTTGACGGTGACGCTGTGGCTCGGGTCGGCGAAGTCGATGATGCGCCGGGTCGAAGGCCCGTAGGTCACCGGCCAAGGCGCCGGGCCGATCCGGGCGGAGAGATTGTTGGGCACTTCGTGGATGCCGGGCGCGGCGAACGGGCCGACGTTGAAGATCCGGTCCAGGGGCTTTTGCAGGCCCAGCGGGTGGCCGTGGGTCAGGGTGTGGGCCTTGCCCCATTGCCATTGCGTGGCGTCTTCGCCGAGGGTGGCCTTCAGATGGGCGAGGCTCTTGTCCCAGGCCTTTTTAACGGTGTCGGCACGGGTCTCGGTGCCGAGGGTCGTGCGGTCGTCCCACCACGGTGAGTCCTCTGCGGCTGCCAGGCGTGGCAGGGCCGCGTCGATCACCCGGGTCGACAGGGCCGTTTCGAAGAACCCGTCGCCCAGTTCATCGTGCAGGGCGGCATCGGCCAGGTTGAACAGGAACTGGTTGAACAGCGTGGCGCTGAGGGAGTCCAGGGGATAATCGCCCGGCCACTGGGCCAATTGTTCCACCCATTTGCGTTTCTGTGGGTCACTGACCACCTCACGCAGCACCGGCACCAGCGGTGCAAGCAGGCGAGGACCGTAGGCGGTGGTGGTGCCCAACTGCAGTTTCTGGGTGCTTTCCAGGTCCCACTTCGCCTGCTTGTCGCTGAGCTGGTGGTTGAGTTGCTGGCCACGGTCGGCAAGGTTGTAGTAGCCGGGGATCTCGATGCCGCTGGCCGGCACCGGTTGGAAATTGGCCGAGACGATGTAGCCCCGCGCCGGATTTTCTTCCTGCGGGTTGCTGCTGAACGGATAGAAACCTTCCTTTTCCGCCTCCGGGCTGCTGCCATCGAGAATGAAGCCAGGCTTCACGCCGGCGGGGCGCTTGGGCAATTGCGCAGCGGCCCACCAGCCGATGTCCCCCTTGGCATTGGCCCAGACCACGTTCAGCCCCGGTGCGTGGATCTTGGCCGAAGCGCCGCGGGCCTTGGCGAGGGTGTCGGCGCGGTTGAGCTGGTAGAAGGCGTCGAGGATCGGGTTGCGGCTTTCCAGGAATCCCCACCACATGGCGACCGGAGTCTTGCCGGCGTTCGCGCCGAGGGCATCGTTGACGATCGGACCGTGGGGCGACTGGCGCAGCACCAGCGTCACCGGCGCCTGGCCCTTGACCGCGATCTGCTGCTCGCTGCGGGTCATGTCCACCCATTGGTCGCGATACCAGACCTGCTCGGGATTGTCCGGGTTGACCTTCTCGGCGATCAGGTCCAGGTCGTCGTTCTGGAACATGGTGACGCTCCAGCCGAAATCCTTGCTCATGCCCAGCGTCGCAAAGGGCAGCAATGCCTGGTATTGCCCGTAGAGCTCAAAGCCGGGGGCCGACAGGTGCGCCTCGTACCACACCGACGGCGTGGAAAAACGAATGTGCGGGTCGCCCGCCAGCAACGGCTTGCCGCTGCGGGTACGGCTGCCGGCGACCGCCCAGGCGTTGCTGCCTTCGAACTGCGGCAAGCCATTGTCGGCCAGGGCCTGCTCGCTCAGGCGGGCCAGGGCGTTGAGGTCCTTCCAGTCGGCGGCGGCCAGGGGCAGGCCGACCTTGCGCCCTTCGGCCAGTACGCCCTGGGGCTGCCAATCGAGGTCGAAAATATTCAGGTAGTTGGCACCCAGCACATCGCGCACATAGGTCAGCAGGGGTTCGGTGCGAAAGGCCGCGGCGAAGCTGTAGGCCATGTAGCCGGTGACGCTCACGGTGTCTTCGGCGGTGAAGGGGCGCTTGGGAATGCCCAGCACGTCGAACTCCACGGGACGGGTGTGGCTGTCCTGGTAGGCGTTGATACCGTCCAGGTAAGCCTGCATGGCGACCCAGGCGGGGGATTGCGGGTCCTGCTCGGTGATGTAGGTCGCGGCACGCTCGCGGATGCGCAGGCTGCGCATCAGCTTGTCGGTGTCCAGCAGCTTCGGCCCCAGCACCTCGGCCAGCTCGCCCCGGGCGAGGCGGCGCATGATCTCCATCTGGAACAGCCGATCCTGGGCATGGACATAACCGAGGGCGCGGTACAGGTCGGCTTCGTTCTCGGCGCGAATATGCGGCACACCGCGCTCGTCGTAGCGCACCGTCACCGAGCCCTGCAGCCCTTGCACCTGCATCGTGCCTTGGCGGGTGGGCTGCTTGCTGTAGAGGTAGCCGCCCGCGACGATGATCGTGGTGACGATCAGTGAGAGGAAGGCGATGAGGGTGCGTTTCATAAAAGTCCTTTTCCTAAATACCGATGGGTATCGATAAACAGCGTAGGGCATTGATCTTGAAAAAATAATAACCCGGCCCGCGACTTGATTCCTACTAAAACAAATTGAGTGTAAGAAGTTTCCTTCGATTTTTTGGGAATTTAACTACAAGAATTCCGTTGCTGGGTGTGAGGGCGAAGCTTATAAAAGATACGGGTGGTTAAATGTTTCATTCAGGTTGAGATGGATCTCGAAAAAGCCGTATGGAGGTGGGTGTGTCCGGACTCATGGAGTATGTTTCTCAAAAAGTAACAGGCGCAGAACTGGTGAGTGATCCGTTCAGTTTTTTTGAAGTAAAGGACTTTGTTCCAGCAGAGTTGTACAGGGAGTTTATCTCCAGCTTGCCAGCGTTGGATTTATACAAGCCGTTGATGCATAAAAGCACCTTGAAAAATGGGAGTTCGACGCGTTTTGAATTGCCTTTGTCTCTGGAAGGAATTTCGATTGATCTTGGTAAGGTTTTTTCGAGGTCCAAAGTTGCTATTGATGTTGTTGAGCTTCTTTGCAGTGAACCATTCAAGCGTCTTTTGCTGGGAAAGTTTGGCTGTGATCTTGATGTGACACCTTATCCGCATTTGTATAAAGATTTTGCCGGTTTTGATTTGCCTCCGCATACGGATATTGTTGAAAAGGCAATGACATTTGGATGGTATTTGCCAGAAAGTGCGGATTATAAAGAATCAGGGCTTGGTCTGTTTGTAAAAAGTGAAGGTGGCTTTGAAGAGTTTAGAAAAATTCCTTATGAGCCTAATGTGGCGTTTGCTTTTTTGAGATCAGACGATAGCTGGCATGGCGCTGCACACCATCCCAGTGTTTCTTATGAGAGAAATAGTCTTTTCGTGACATTTTATCGAAGAAGTCATTACAGGGATGGAGCTCTGTTGGTCAATGATCCGAATGTCGACCGTAAGGAGATAAGAATCCATGAATGATGAATCGTTGTCAGAAATGGGGTCTGACAGGCATCTACTAACCTTGGGGAGAGAGGTGTTAATCAGTGAGGGGCGGGCATTGATAAAACTTTCCGATGAGTTGGAGGGTAACGGTTTTGTCGATGTGGTTCGACTTATATTGGCCTGCAAGGGACACGTGGTGATTCTTGGTGTTGGAAAAAGTGGCCATGTCGGTAAGAAAATTGCGGCAAGTCTAGCCTCTACGGGGACGCCCAGCTTTTTTATACACCCATCCGAGGCTAAGCATGGGGACTTGGGCATGATTACGGCGCATGACCTCGCAGTACTAATATCTTATAGCGGTAGAAGTGAGGAGGTTTTGTCTCTGCTTCCATATCTTCATGATCTGGGTGTGAATACCGTAGCGTTGACAAATTTCTCAAATTCGGAATTGGCATGTAAGACAAATGCGCATGTGGCGTTAAAAGTTGATAGGGAAGCCTGTCCGTATAATCTTGCGCCAACCGTAAGTTCTAGCGCCACATTAGGTGTCGGAGATGCCATTGCTATGGTGCTGATGAAAATCAAGCGCTTCACGAAGGAAGAGTTCTCAAGGAATCATCCCGCCGGAAATCTAGGCAAGGTGCTGACGGTGAAAGTTCGTGACGTGATGGTGAGGGGGGATAAAGTCCCTGCGCTACCGCCTGATACATTGTTCTTGGATGCGGTTAGTTATATGGCGAATAAGCGCCTTGGATTTGTCGTCGTGGTAGATACCTTCTCTCGGCCTTTGGGAGTGTTTACAGATGGGGATATGGCTCGAGTGTTCAAGGGGAATGATAGTGTTGCTGGTCTTAAAATTTCGGATGTTATGGAGGTTAATTTAAGATGCGTGCATGAGGGCGAGCTGATTGCAGACTGTATAGGTATTGATGTGTCTGCAATTTTGGTCGTTGACCACAAGGGAAAACTTTTAGGTGTTTCGCACAAGCATGATCTTGTCGCGTCTATTGCTTTGTAAGTCGTCGGAAGAATAATGGATTTTATTGGGTGTGTTCGTTCGTTTGGTTGTTGCTGAACGGCAGGGTGGACTACTTATGTTGATGTTGTCGCTGAGCTCAACGTTGTCAATATTTGTTTTGATATTGTTAGGTTGTTTGCTTTCGTTTGCTGGTCTCGTGCGTCGCGGTGCTGATGAAGTACTGAGTGACTATGTTTTTTATGTTGCGCTCCCCGTAGAGATTTTTTTGACGACGCTGAGGTCCGACTACACGCCAGACGTCAATGTAGATGCTTATGTTCAGGCGTATGGTTTAGGTATCTTTGTATTGTGGATCATGATTTATATTATATATAAAGTTTGCCTCAAGAAGAGTCTGGTGGAAGTGGGTTTAAATTTTATTGCTGTTGGGCAAACCAATACCGCTTTTTTGGCAGTGCCTATCTTCATATTGCTGTTGGGAGACTCGGCTTTGGTTGTGCCAATAATTATTTTTCAGTCCGTTGTTCTTACGAGCATTTCGGTATTTGTCATGGAGGTTTCCTCTTTCTCGCAAATTGGTTCTTTGAGCGCTTTTCTAAAGAAAGCCCTGCTGGTCGTGTTCAAAAATCCATTGATCATTTCCGCGTTGACGGGGTCGCTCATTTCGCAAATTAAGCTCCCGCACATGATCGATACAGATTTTTTTATTATCGAGAGCATGGACATGATTGCTGATACCGCGGCGCCTATTGCACTAATAGCATTGGGTACTTCGTTCTATGCTGGTCGCGTAACGTCAACCATGAGAAACGACTGTAATGAAATAGTGCTGGGTGTGTTTATAAAGAATTTTTTGCACCCCGCGATTTCTTTCGTGGTGGGACAGTACATTTTTGGATTGTCTGGGTTGCTGTTGTTTGCATTGATACTGATATCGGCAATGCCTTCTCCAAAAAATACTTTCATCTTTGCGCAAGCCTATGGTGTGTCGGTGCAGAAGTTTAATCTAATACTTCTGGCTACCACGTGTGTTTCTTTTTTTGTGGTTAATGTGGCTGGATATTTTTTTCTTCCTCATGTGGTCTGAGGTTGTGCGTAAATCGGGTGGTAAACTTAATGCGGAGAGGGTAGATGATCAATGTCAAACAAGTTTTAGAAGGCGTTGCAGGAATGAAGTCTAACTTGTCCGCACGGGGGGTGCGTTTTGATTTGGATCAGTTTCTTTGTTTGTACGACACAGTGAAATCGCAAAAGCAGAGCCTGGAAGAAATGCAGCGCGAGTTAAATGCGATTTCAAAAACTATAAGAGATGATCCGTTGAAGGATGAGTTTCAATATGAGCATTCTGAGGCCTCGACGCTGAAGGGGAATATCCTACGCGCCAAGGAGTCTTACAATGTGCTCCTTGAGGAATTTGATTTGCTTTCGCGCCAGCTACCCAATTGGACCTCCCCCGATGTGCCTGTAGGCCAAAGTGATGAAGATAATTTAACTGTCAAGTTCAAAGGCCAGGCGCCAAAGTTTGGGTTCTGCCATAAGGACCATGTTCAACTAGGCCAAGAGCTGGATTTGATCGATTTTGATTCGGGCACGAAGGTGTCCGGTGCGAAATTTTATTTTTTGAAAAATCAAGCGGTTTTTCTCCAGCATGCACTTAAAGGGTTCATTTTTAATAAGGCAGTGAAAGCCGGGTTTACGCCATTACAAACGCCGGATATCTCTTACAACCATATTTTGGAGGGGGTCGGGTTCGCTCCAAAGGGTGAGGAAAGCAATACGTATGGTTTGGATGGACTTGATAAGAGCCTTATTGCTACGGCTGAAATTTGTGTTGCCGGCATGCACGCTGGGGACATTATTGATGAATCTAGATTGCCTTTGCTCTACATTGCCGAAAGTCATTGTTTTAGACGTGAAGCCGGCGCGTCGGGAAGGTCCAGTAAAGGACTGTATAGGGTGCATCAGTTCGAGAAGTTGGAGCTGTTCGTAATATGTAAGCCAGAGGATAGCGTTAAATACCATGACAAGATTCTTGAGCTGCAAGAGGAAATCTATAGTGAACTGGGAATTCCCTATAAGGTCGTTATAAACTGCACGGGTGATTTGGGGGCGCCTGCGTATAAGAAGTACGATATTGAAGCCTGGATGCCAGGGAAGGGCATCTCGGGGGAGTACGGTGAGATTACCTCCGCCAGTAACTGTACGGATTACCAGGCTCGGCGACTGAATATCAAGTACAGAGATTCTGCTTCAAAAAGTAATCGGTATGTTCATACCCTTAACGGTACTGCATCCGCATTGGGCAGAACGATGGTGGCTATTTTAGAGAATTATCAGTGTGCTGATGGCTCGGTGAAAATGCCTGAAGCGTTGAAGCGCTACCTCGACTTTGACCAGATTGCTCCAGTGGTCAACGATTCACGTAGAGCATAAGCCGGAGCGGAGCAAACCCATCTTATTTGAGATGGTTTGCTCATTTGCCCGGCGCAGCCCAAGGACAATAACAACCCACCGCCATCGTATGCGTCGCATTGACCGCCCGACCGCCGCTCAACGCTTCAAGAATCGGCTCGATGAAGCTGTTGCTCGAATTACAGGTCAGGCCTTCGCTGTAGGGGCCGAAATACGCGAGCTGGCCGCTGCGATCCCAGATCGCCACGGCCGGGCTGGCGGGGATCTGGCTGGAGCCGGGCAGGCTTGGGAGCGGCTTGAGGTTGTTCAGGGTGGCCGGTAACTGACCCTGGCTACCGGGCTTTTGTACCGCATAGAACTCGACGCCTTGCGGTACGTATTTATCCACCAGTTCGGAAAGGTGTTGCTGATTGCCGACGTTGCACGGGCACGCCGGGTCCCAGAAATGCACCAGGCGGATCGCGCCGGGGCCGGCCAGGTCGGCGGGCAGGCGCAGAGGGTCGCCGGAAAATATCGCGGTGTGTTGGCTGAAGGCCCGCAGGAAACGGCCTTGGAACCAGTCGTAGGCCACCCACAATACGACGGCGCATCCGAGGGCGAGCAGGCTGGCAAGCAAGGTCGTGCGGTGTGACGGGCGCATGGAGTCGATCCTCTGAAGCCGCGTAGCTTGCCATGCTTGCCGCGACAGATGAATATCGCAGGCCTGTAAAGTCTGTTTCGCGCGCTGCGCCCTTGTCTGGAAGCCTTGATGCCTGCCACTTTTGATCCCGATCTCCTGCGTGCCAGTCTGCAACCGCTGGCCCAGTGGCAAGCCCTGTCCGAGCAAGCCCGGGCCTACCAGCGGTTCTATGGGCTGGATTTCCCCCAGCGCAGTGCGCGCAAGGGATTAGGGCGTTTCGAGGGGGGCGGGTATGAAGTGGTCAGCCAGGTCTGGTGGCCGGAAAAAGCCGTGGCGACGATGTTTGTGTTCCACGGTTACTACGATCACATGGGGCTGTACCGGCACTTGATCGAGTGGGCCTTGGAGCAGAAATTCGCGGTGATCGCCTGCGACCTGCCGGGCCATGGCCTGTCCAGCGGCGAACGCGCCAGCATCGGCGATTTCGCCGAGTACCAGGCCACCTTGCAGGGCCTGTTGGCCGAGGCCGCGACGCTGGACCTGCCGCATCCCTGGCACTTGTGTGGGCAAAGCACTGGCGGCGCCATCGTGGTCGATCACGTGCTCAACCACGGCGCGCAGAGCCCGGCCCAGGGCCAGGTCATCCTGCTGTCGCCCCTGGTGCGGCCGCGGGCCTGGGGCTGGTCGCGCCTGAGTTATTACCTGCTCAAGCCCTTCGTGACCGGCATCGCCCGGCGTTTCAGCGAGAACTCCACCGACCCGCAGTTCCTGCCTTTCTTGCAAGCCGACCCGTTGCAACCGCTGCGCCTGCCTACTGCGTGGGTGGGCGCGTTGGGGCAATGGATCAAGCGTATCGAAGCCGCCCCGAGCAGCCCGCGCCAGCCCTTGATCGTGCAGGGGGAGGCGGACATGACGGTGGATTGGGTGCACAACCTGAACGTGCTGCGCAGCAAGTTCGACCGGCCGCAGGTGTTGATGTTGCCTGAGGGGCGGCATCATCTGGCGAACGAGGCGCTGGCGATGCGGCAGGAGATGTTTGGGTTCTTGACGAAGCGGATGAGCAGAGTCAGGCGGTGACTGATTAATTGCCTTCGCGAGCAAGCCCGCTCCCACAGGGTCTTGAGTGAACTTAGGTTCTGCGACCGTCGCAAACCCCTGTGGGAGCGGGCTTGCTCGCGAAAGCGGTATAGCCGGCGCTGAAGATCTATCTACTGCCCGAGATCCTGCCCCACCGCCAACCCCGCCCGAATCGCCGCCAGGGCCGCTTGATAATAAGCCTGGCCCTCGGTCGATTCGGCGAAGGTGGCGAATTCTTCCAGCTCGGTATCCGTCAGGTCACGGTAGACGTACAGCAGCGTGTTGTTCAGGTCCGCGCCGATCTGTTCCATCAGGCGCTGGCGCTGGCCGTTGAGCATGCCTTGGGCCTGGCCGGCACCCAAGAGTCCCGGGATCATCGAGCTCAGGCTGTCGGCCGCCACGCCGGCGATCGCCAGGCTGACTTCGGCGCCGGCCTCGCGGGCGGGGAGGGCCTGGGCCAGGTGGCCGATGATCAACAGGCGGTTGTCGCTGGCTTGCATCTTCGGCAGGCCCTTGGCGTTTTTCGCCAATTGGTCGCGCCGGGTCGCCAGCAATTCGGCCGCCACGACCTTGCGGCCCAGGGGCGACTGGAAAAAGGCCAGGGCCGGGTTCGGGTCGCGAAGCTTGCTGCGTATCTGCGCCTCGGCCCGCTGGTCCATGGCCTGGGGAGAAAAACGTTGATTGCTGTTGTTGACCAGCGCCTGGAACACCGCCGGCGGCAGGCTGCTCTGGTAGCGTTGCTGGGCGGCGCTCAAGGCATCGTTGAAATGCGCCCGCTGTTCCGGCCAGCCGGCGACCTTGTACAACTGGTCGTAGCTGTCTGCCCAGGCGGGCAAAACGCAGAACATCAACAGTGAGAAAAGCAAACGGCGCATAGGGACTCCTGTCAGCAGCCGACTATTCTCCGTGGGGTGTGGGGTCTTGTCGAGAATTCGTATCAAGTTCGTACGGCGGTGCTCTTGGAGGTAAAGAACCGACGCAGCGAACCCGCTGCGTGGCGCTGTCGGTTTTGCAGGCGCCGGCATACTATGCGCGCCATGCAAATACCTTCTGATCACCCGCTGCTGTTACGTATCGTCGACGACCTGGCCGAGCGCGGCTGGTCGCAGCAGAACCTCTTCCTGCCGGACGCGCTGACCCGTGCCCTGGCGGCCGAATGCCGCCAGCGTGCCGCCGAGGGTGAGCTGGCCCCGGCGGCGGTCGGACGCGGGCCGTTCTCGGAGATTCGCGAAGGGATCCGGGGTGATCGCATTCAGTGGATCGAGCCCGGCCAGGCGCAAGCCTGCGATCAATACCTGACATTGATGGACAGCCTGCGCGAGGCGATGAATCGCGGGCTGTTCTTGGGTCTGGAAGACTTCGAAAGTCATTTTGCCCTGTATCCACCCGGCGCGTTCTACCTCAAGCATGTCGACCGCTTTCGCGACGACGACCGGCGGATGGTGTCGGCGGTGCTTTATCTCAACGACGATTGGTTGCCGGAACACGGCGGCCAGTTGCGCATGTACCTGGAGGACGGCGTGGAGCGTGACGTGGTGCCCGTCGGCGGTTGCCTGGTGGTGTTCCTGTCGGGGGACATCCCTCACGAAGTGCTGCCGGCCACCCGGGATCGCCTGTCCTTGACCGGTTGGTTCCGCCGTCGCGGCAACGAGTTGTTCTGAATATGGAAAAGATCCTGGTCAGCCGCTGCCTCCTTGGCCATCGCGTGCGCTACGACGGCGGTGCCAGCGGCCCGTTCGATCAACTCCAGCAATGGCTCGACCAAGGCCGGGTCGTACCGCTGTGCCCGGAAGTCGCTGGCGGCTTGCCCACCCCGCGTGCGGCGGCGGAGATTCCAGGGGGGCAGGGCGGGCAAGTGCTTGACGGTCAGGCCGCGGTGATCACCACTGACGGCGAAGAGGTGAGCGCGCAATTTCTGTCAGGCGCGTATCAAGCGCTGGAGCAGGTGCGAGTACACGGCATCCGCATCGCGGTGCTCAAGGCCAACAGCCCGTCGTGCGGCAACCTGCTGACCTATGACGGGACGTTCAGCGGTGTGAAGGTCAGCGGCGAAGGGGTGACGGCGGCGTTGCTCAAGCGCCATGGCGTACAAGTGTTCAGTGAGCTGGAACTGCCTGAAGCGTCGGCGGCCCTGAAGGCCTTGAGCCACGAATAACTTCTGGCTGACCGCTTTTGTGGCGAGGGAGCTTGCTCCCGCTGGGCCGCGAAGCGGTCCTGAAACCTGACACCCCGGTGTGTCAGGCCAACCGCGTTCCGGCATTTTGGGGCCGCTTCGCAGCCCAGCGGGAGCAAGCTCCCTCGCCACAGGTTTTGTGTACTGCCAAAGGGTACTTGGCCAGAACCTTGTGTCGCTCAGAGCTGCTCGGCCAACTGCTCGATCTGCTCCTGCCGCTCCGCCTGGCTCAGCCGCGGCTGGGGGTTGAGCGATGACCATTGCGGATGCGCCCGCGCCTTGTTCAGGGCTTCGGGCAGCTTGCCCTCGCGCCAAGTCTTGTCCTGGGGCGTGGCGATGCGGATGCTGTCCAGCGCCGCGTGGCCGCGCAGGTTGAGGGCTTGCAGCAACTGTCCTTGGCGCAGGGCCAGCAGGCGCAGCACGCTGTCGTCGACCGTCAGTTCCCGCTGCCCCTTGAGTTTGCCCATCAGCCGGTTGCCGTAGCTGCGGGCGGTTTGCAGGGTGCCGCCGACAATCGCCCCGGCCAGGGCGGCGGCGCCGAGGGTCAGGCCACCTACCAGCAAGTCCACCCCGGCACCGGCCGCCGCGCCCGCCGCGATCCCGCCGCCGACGCGTACACCCAATTGCTTGAGGGTTTCGGGGTTGAACAGGTCATCGCCCCAGCGCCCGTCGAGCAGCGGCAGGTCGCCGGCGGCGGCGTCCTGGGGGCGGAACGCGTAGAGCTGGAGCAGGGCTTCGACACAACGCTGTTCGCGTTGACGTACCGCGTTGCGCAATTCGCCAATGGCCTGGCGTTCCAGTTCGGTATCGCTGGCGACGCTGCGTCGGCAGGCGGCGCAGTCGATCAGCAGTTCGGCGATCAAGCGCGCCGCGCTCTGCTGGCGGGCCAGGCGTTGGGCCTGCTGGTCGGCGACCAGTCGCTCCAGTTGCCCACGGGCGCCTTCCAGCAACAACGCGAGGCTTTCATACAGGCGTCGCTCGCCGTCCTCGGGCGGGGCGACGCTGTCAAAGCGCACCAGGGCGTGCAACCCCAATCGCGCCAGGGCTTCGCGCCAGTCGGGTTCACGATGCTGGGCGCTGCTGACGAAATTCAACACCGGCAGCAGCGGTTTGCCACAACTGGCGAGGGCTTCCAATTCATCGCGGTACTTGGCCAGCACCGGTTCCCGGGCATCGATCACATACAAACCGGCGTCGCTGGCGAGCAATTGCCGCAGCACCTTGGCTTCCTGTTCGAAGCGTTGTCGCGCCTCGCTACCCTCGAGGAAACGAGCCAGGCGCGCCGGGCCGTCGAGGCGTTCGCCAGGACGCTCCAGGCGCTCGAGGTAATCGAGCAGGGCGATGGCGTCTTCCAGGCCCGGCGTGTCGTACAGCTCCAGCAACGCTTCACCGTCCACCGACAGGCGCGCACCCTCGACATGCCGGGTGGTGCTTGGGCGGTGGGACACCTCGCCGAAGCCGACGTCGCGGGTCAAGGTCCGCAGCAACGAGGTCTTGCCCACGTTGGTGTGGCCGACCACGGCCAGTTTCAGCGGCTTCACGGGGTCAGTCATGGCCGCTCTCCAGCCAGTTCAAGGGCATGCAATCGGCGAACGGCAACTGCAACTGTTGCAACGCGCTGTGCCAGTCCCCCAGGCGCTCGGCGTCCAGCGCTTCGCCGGGCGGCGCCTGCAACAGCCAGACGCGGGTGACGCTGGCGCTGCGGGCCAACTCGGCGATCAGCGCCAGGCTGCCACGGTCCGGCGAGCGACGTGGGTCGCAGGCAATCGCCAGGCGTGCCGGTGGAAAACGCGACAGCTGTTCGAGGAGTTTGTGGCGTGACTCGCGGCTGTCGAGGATGCCGGCGCTCTTCACGGTTTCGGGCAGCTTGGGCGGCCAGGGCCGATCGTCCAGTTCGATCGCCACCAACAGCGCGCCGTCGCTGTCCATCGCACTGACGGCACTTTCGACTCGATGCAAGTGCGCGGGAGCGGCGTCGTTGACGCCCAGGCGTTCGCTGCTGGGCATTAGGCGCTCACGTAGCTGTGCGTAGCCCGGCAGGTTCAAATCCAGGCGCAGCGTGGCGCGACCGCGTCGCCAGCGCCACAGGCACAGCAACGCCAGGCCCAGGCGCGGCAGCAGGCCATAGACCAGCAGCACGCCGACCAGCCAGGCGGCCCAGGCCTGGCGGGCACTTTCGATGTCCAGCGCGGCGTCGCCACTGGCGCGGATCATGTCCTCGGTCGGCACGCTGAAGCCCAGCAGTGCCGGCAGCGTGCCGAGGGCCTGGGTCATGGCGACGAAGGTTTCGCTGCCCAGCAGGGTGGTTTCCCAGACGAAGCCATAGCGCCGGGTCGCCATCAGCAGCAGGACGATGACCAGCGCGCTGAGCATCGCCAGCAGCCACAGGCCATTGACCAACACACCGAGGGCCCAGCGACTGAGTTTGTGCCGTTGCAGCAACAGCAGCAGGGCCGGCGCCAGTTGGGCGGCCTTGGCGTCGCGGGCGAGTTTTTCGCTGAGCCACAGCCACAGGCGTCCCAGTGCGGCACCTTGCTCACCGGCGAAGACCAGGCCCAGGACCCAACCGATGAGCAGCACCAGATTCAACCCCAACAGGCTGCCCAAGGCCCAGAACACATTGACCGGTGCCTGGCCGTCACCGAGGGCGGCCAACCCGAGGCCGGCGCCGCTGAGGACGGCGAGCAGCGCCAAGGCAATCAGCGCCAGGCGCGCCCCTTGCAGCCAATGGCGCAGGGCTTGCGTGAGGCCATCGCGCTCGGCCAGCCAACGGGCGCGCTGATGGATGCGGGCGGATAGATCGCCGCCTGACGCACGGGCCAGGCGATTGGCTTCCTGGTCTTGGAGCGGGCCGGCGTGCTCTTCACGCAGGCGGATCGTCTCGGTCAACCAGAGGTTCTGCAGTACTGTCACGGGGGCTTCCGTTGCTCGAATGAGGGTTGAGCATAACCGCTGTGATGCCTGTCGGGGTACGCCGGGCCTCTGGTATCCTCGCGGCCATGAACAAAACTCTCCCCCTAAGCCTGATCGCAGCCCTCGGTGAAAACCGTGTGATCGGCGTCGACAACAGCATGCCCTGGCACCTGCCGGGGGATTTCAAATACTTCAAGGCCACCACCTTGGGCAAGCCGATCATCATGGGGCGCAAGACCTGGGACTCCCTCGGTCGACCGCTGCCGGGGCGGCTGAACATCGTCGTCAGTCGCCAGCCGGGTCTGGTGCTGGAAGGTGCCGAGGTGTTTTCCACCTTGGAAGCCGCCGTGGCGCGGGCCGAGGCCTGGGCGCTGGAGCAGGGTATCGACGAATTGATGTTGATCGGCGGCGCCCAGCTCTATGCCCAGGCCCTGGAACAGGCGGATCGACTGTACCTGACCCGCGTGGCGCTGAGCCCTGAGGGAGATGCGTGGTTTCCTGAGTTCGATCCGAGCCAGTGGAAACGGGTCTCGAACCAGCCGAACCCGGCTGAAGGCGACAAGCCGGCCTATAGCTTTGAGGTGTGGGAAAAGCTTTAAAGCAAAAGCTTCGCGAGCAAGCCCGCTCCCACAGTCGACCGATTTTTCCTGGCACAACTCGGTTAACTGTGGGAGCGGGCTTGCTCGCGAAGGCGATTGATCAGGCGCCACCCATCAAGCGTGCACCAACTCCCCATGCTCCTGGGCATCAAGCAACGCCTTGTCCGTCTGCTGCATCACCTGGCTGGTAATCGCCCCGGCGGTGATCGAGCCGCTGACGTTCAACGCCGTACGCCCCATGTCGATCAGCGGTTCGACGGAAATCAGCAAAGCCACCAGCGACACCGGCAAGCCCATGGCCGGCAGCACGATCAGCGCGGCGAACGTCGCGCCGCCTCCGACCCCGGCCACCCCGGCCGAACTCAACGTCACGATCGCCACCAGTGTTGCGATCCACACCGGGTCCAGCGGGTTGATGCCCACGGTCGGTGCGACCATCACCGCCAGCATGGCCGGGTAAAGGCCGGCACAACCGTTCTGGCCGATGGTGGCGCCGAACGAGGCGCTGAAGCTGGCAATCGCCCGGGGAATGCCGAGGCGGCTGGTCTGGGCTTCGATGCTCAACGGGATGGTGGCCGCGCTGGAGCGGCTGGTGAAAGCGAAGGTCAACACTGGCCAGATCTTGCGGAAGAAGCGCAATGGGTTGATGCCTGCAGCGGACACCAGTAGGCCATGAACCACGAACATCAGGCCCAGCCCGAGGTACGAAACCACGACAAAGCTGCCGAGCTTGATGATGTCCTGCAGGTTGGAACCGGCCACCACCTTGGTCATCAACGCCAACACACCGTATGGCGTCAGCTTCATCACCAGGCGCACCAGGCGCGTCACCCAGCTTTGCAGGGTGTCGATCGCGTTGATCACTTTCTGGCCTTTCTCCACGTCATCCTTGAGCAACTGCAACGCCGCGACACCGAGGAACGCGGCGAAGATCACCACGCTGATGATCGACGTCGGCTTGGCTCGCGCCAGGTCGGCAAAAGGGTTCTGCGGAATGAACGAAAGCAGCAGTTGCGGGATGTTCAGGTCGGCGACCTTGCCGGCGTAGTCGCTCTGGATCACTTGCAGGCGCGCCAGCTCCTGGGTGCCGGCCACCAGGCCTTCGGCGGTGAGGCCGAACAGGTTGGTCAGGCCAATGCCGATCAGCGCGGCGATGGCGGTGGTGAACAGCAGCGTGCCAATGGTCAGGAAGCTGATCTTGCCCAGGGACGAGGCGTTATGCAGGCGGGCCACGGCGCTGAGGATCGAGGCGAAGACCAGTGGGATCACGATCATCTGCAGCAACTGCACGTAGCCGTTGCCCACCAGGTCGAACCAGCCGATCGAGGCCTTGAGCACCGGATTGCCGGTGCCATAAATCGTGTGCAGGGCGATACCGAACACCACGCCCAATACCAGCGCCAGCAGCACTTTCTTGGCCAGGCTCCAGGTGCGGTGACGGGTTTGCGCCAGGCCGAACAGCAAGGCGAGGAACACCAGCAAGTTGAGGATCAGCGGCAGATTCATCAAAAGAGACTCCGATAAGACGTGCCAGTCGCCCGAGGCCGCGACTGTGAGCCGGGAAGCCTAACAGCCTGATATCTAATGAATTAATACTAAAAAGGCATGTTGATTGTCGTTTATGGAATAAGGACTTGGCGTTTGCGGGTACGTCGCTGGCGTGATCAGGACGCAAGCGGTCGCGGCTGGGCGAGGACTGTCACACGCATTTGTTAGCGTCGAGTTCTTTGAACCCGGGAGAAATGCCGATGAAACTCGCACCTCGTTTTCTCGCTGTCGCCTTGAGTCTTGGCCTCGTCGGCCAGGCACTTGCCACCGAACTCAAGCACTGGCCAGCGGAGCAGGCCAAGGCCTTGGACGCGATGATCGCCGCCAACGCCAACAAGGGTAACTACGCGGTGTTCGACATGGACAACACCAGTTACCGCTACGACCTTGAGGAATCGTTGCTGCCGTTCATGGAGAACAAGGGCCTCATCACCCGGGAAACCCTCGACCCGTCCTTGAAGTTGATGCCGTTCAAGGACACGGCCGACCATAAGGAAAGCCTGTTCAGCTATTACTACCGTTTGTGCGAAGTGGACGACATGGTCTGTTACCCGTGGGTGGCCCAGGTGTTCTCGGGCTTCACGCTCAAGGAGCTCAAGGGCTACGTCGATGAGCTGATGGCGTCCGGCAAGCCGGTGCCGACCACTTATTACGATGGCGACAAGGTGGTCCAGTACAACGTCAATCCACCGAAGATCTTCACCGGCCAGGCCGAGCTGTACAACAAACTGATGGAAAACGGCATCGAGGTCTATGTCATGACCGCCGCTTCCGAAGAACTGGTGCGCATGGTCGCCGCGGACCCGAAATACGGCTACAACCTCAAGCCGCAGAACGTGATCGGCGTGACCACGCTGCTCAAGGACCGCAAGACCGGCGAGCTGACCACCGCCCGCAAGCAGATCACCGCGGGCAAATATGACGAGAAAGCCAACCTTGGCCTGGAATACACGCCGTACCTGTGGACCCCGGCAACCTGGATGGCCGGCAAGCACGCGGCGATCCTGACGTACATCGACGAATGGAAAAAACCGGTGCTGGTGGCGGGTGACACACCGACCAGTGACGGCTACATGCTGTTCCACGACGTGGACGTGGCCAAGGGCGGGATTCACCTGTGGGTCAACCGCAAGGACAAGTACATGACCCAGATCAACGGCATGATGGCCAAGCACGCCGCGGCCCAAGCCAAGGAAGGACTGCCAGTGACGGCGGACAAGAACTGGGTGATCGTCAAGCCTGAAGACATCCAATAAACCCCCGTCCCACAGGGATACCAAGGAACCCTGTGGCGAGGGAGCTTGCTCCCGCTGGGCTGCGTAGCAGCCCTAAAGTCAGCCCACGCATTGAGGTGAGGGACGAATTTTTGGGGCCGCTTCGCGACCCAGCGGGAGCAAGCTCCCTCGCCACGAAAGATGACTTGGCTCAAAGGGTCGAACTGAAGCCCAAAAAAATGCCCCGCACTTGGCGGGGCTTTTTTATGGGCAGCGCTTACAGGCCGTCAAGCATCGCCTTGTTACGCACCGCGCCCTTGTCGGCGCTGGTGGCGAGCAGGGCGTAGGCCTTGAGGGCCGTAGTGACTTTGCGCGGACGCACTTCCACCGGTTTCCAGCCCTTGTTGTCCTGTTCGATGCGGCGCCCGGCCAGTTCTTCGTCGCTGATCAACAGGTTGATCGAGCGGTTCGGAATGTCGATCAGGACCTTGTCGCCATCGCGCACCAGGCCGATGGCGCCGCCCGCCGCCGCTTCCGGCGAAGCGTGGCCGATGGACAGGCCCGAGGTGCCGCCGGAGAAGCGGCCATCGGTCAGCAAGGCGCAGGCTTTGCCCAGGCCCTTGGATTTCAGGTAGGACGTCGGGTAGAGCATTTCCTGCATGCCCGGGCCGCCTTTCGGGCCTTCGTAGCGAATGATCACGATGTCGCCGGCCTTCACTTCGTCGGCGAGGATGCCGCGCACGGCGCTGTCCTGGCTTTCGAAAATCTTCGCGTTGCCTTCGAACACATGGATCGACTCGTCGACGCCGGCGGTTTTCACCACGCAGCCGTCCAGGGCGATGTTGCCGTACAGCACGGCCAGGCCGCCTTCCTGGGAGTAAGCGTGTTCGACGCTGCGGATGCAGCCGTTTTCACGGTCGTCGTCCAGGGTTTCCCAGCGGGTCGACTGGCTGAACGCGGTTTGCGTCGGGATGCCCGCCGGGCCGGCCTTGAAGAAGTGATGCACGGCCTCGTCGGTGGTCTGGGTGATGTCCCACTTGGCGATGGCCTCGGCCATGGTCTTGCTGTGCACGGTCGGCAGGTCGGTATGCAACAGGCCGCCACGGGCCAGGGAGCCGAGGATGCTGAAGATCCCGCCGGCACGGTGCACGTCTTCCATGTGGTACTTCTGGATGTTCGGCGCGACCTTGCACAGCTGCGGTACGTGACGGGACAGGCGGTCGATGTCGCGCAGGTCGAAATCGATCTCGGCTTCCTGGGCCGCGGCCAGCAAGTGCAGGATGGTGTTGGTGGAACCGCCCATGGCGATGTCCAGGGTCATGGCGTTTTCGAACGCCTTGAAGTTGGCGATGTTGCGCGGCAACACCGACTCGTCGTTCTCGCCGTAGTAGCGCTTGCACAGCTCGACGATGGTCCGGCCGGCCTGCAGGAACAACTGTTCGCGGTCGCTGTGGGTGGCCAGGGTCGAACCGTTGCCCGGCAGGGCCAGGCCCAGGGCTTCGGTCAGGCAGTTCATCGAGTTGGCGGTGAACATGCCGGAGCACGAACCGCAAGTCGGGCAAGCGCTGCGCTCATACTCGGCAACCTTCTCGTCAGAAGCGCTGGAGTCGGCGGCGATCACCATGGCGTCGACCAGGTCCAGGCCGTGGCTGGCGAGCTTGGTCTTGCCGGCTTCCATCGGACCGCCGGAGACGAAGATCACCGGGATGTTCAGGCGCAGGGCGGCCATAAGCATGCCGGGGGTGATCTTGTCGCAGTTGGAAATGCACACGATGGCGTCGGCGCAGTGGGCGTTGACCATGTATTCGACGGAGTCGGCGATGATCTCGCGGCTCGGCAGCGAATAAAGCATGCCGTCGTGGCCCATGGCGATGCCGTCGTCCACGGCGATGGTGTTGAATTCCTTGGCAACGCCGCCGACGCGTTCGATTTCCCGGGCAACCAGTTGGCCGAGGTCCTTGAGGTGCACGTGGCCCGGTACGAACTGGGTGAAGGAGTTGGCAATGGCGATGATCGGCTTCTTGAAGTCGTCATCCTTCATCCCCGTGGCGCGCCACAAGGCACGGGCGCCGGCCATGTTGCGGCCATGGGTGGATGTTTTCGAGCGGTAATCAGGCATGGAGCACTCCGGGCGGCTAATCAGGTACTTATCAGGTATCAATGGGAGTGAGCTTCTGTCGACGTCTGGAACACCCGGGTTTGGCCGTGTGTCCGGAAGTGGCCGATGACTTTGCAGGATCGCTGCGCGCCTCGGCATGAGCTCATAAACCCGCCGGGGATGAATGGCGATGAATGCCACGATTCTACACCGCTGGCGCCAGGATGAAATGACGCAAAGCGCTGATCGGACGCCAATGTCGTGCGCGGGATGACGACTGGCAGGGTTCAGCCGGCTAACAACACCCTATCGCGCAGCCGGACCAGGGCATTGAGTGCCAGCCCCAGCAGGCTGAGCAGGATCAGGCAGAGGGCCAGGGCCAGCTGTAAGTCCAGCGGGGTGAGGCTGATCGCGGCGCTGGTCAGCCCGCCGACGATGAAGATCAGCACGCTGCCGGCCGAAGCGGATGTGCCGGCCTGCCCGGGGAATCGATTCATGGCTTGGGTGTGGGCGGCCGCGCGGGCGATGGTCGTTCCGGTGGTGCAGACGATCATGGGCAGCAACAGCGTGGTGACTGACAAGCCCAGGTGATTGGCGAGCCCCAGCATCAGCAGGCCTGCGGCGAGGATCAGGCCCAGGCCCACGATGATCTGTGCTTGGGGATCGATTCGATGGCTCAGCACGGACGCTACCGCGCCCCCGCCGATATAGGCCAGCCCATAGCCCAGCAGCGCCAACGAAAAAGCTTCGGGGGAGAGGTGCAACTGGTCGATCAGGACCAGCGGTGAAATGACGATGAACGAAAAATGGCAGGAAAAAGCCAGCGCCGAGGTTAGCCAATAAGCCATGAAGCTGAAGTCGCCGCAGACCTTTCCATAGGCGGCGATGAAATCCAGGCGCTTGGGTGGGTTGCCTGCCGCAGGGTGTTGAAGTAAACGACTGGCAGTGATGAAAGCAGCGATGGCCAGGGCGATGAACACCAGGAAACTGCCACGCCAGCCCATCCAGCTTTGCAGCCCGGTGCCGGCCAGGGGCGAAACGGAAATGAAAATCCCGCCGCAGGTGACCAGGAAGATCCGCAGTCGCTGCTGTTCCTGGCCGGTGAACAGGTCTTGGATCAGCGCTTGGGACAACACAAAAAAACCACACCCCAAAGCCTGGACAATCCGGAACCCCAAAAAAGACCAATAACCGTCTGCAACCACGCAACCTGCTGCGCCAACGGCGGAAACGGTGATTCCGATCAACAGCAGGTTTTTGCGCCCCATGACGTCGGAAAGCGGACCGACGAGCAGTTGCGAAAGGGCGATACCCACCGCGAACAGGCTGACGGACAGGGCAATGTCCGACGATGGGCGTTCAAAATGCTCAGACAGGGCGGGGAACGAGGGCAGCACGACATCGATTGGAAAGACGCCGAGCAGCGTCAGCGTCAGCAACAAGCCGACGGTGGCCGGTTTACGGGCCGCCAGGCGGTTTTGCGGATCAGTCATGAGGCGCTCCAAGGCTTACCCGAGGGGAGCTTTCAATCCTAATGCGTCATGTCCGCCAGTCACGGGGAGATTGAGTAGGACGGTTCTGGTAATTGCGTGGGGGTTCTCCTACAAACTTATTCAGGCGCGAAAAAAATCGCAGCCAAGGCCGCGATCAGCATGCAATTCGAGTGTGCGGGGCGCAGCGCTACGGCACTGGCCCCGCCCTGCTTCAGCTGTTGGGTAGCAACCGGCAGGTGATGCTCTTGATGTAGCGGGTTTCGGCGATGGCCGGGTGTACCGGGTGGTCGGGCCCCTGGCCGCCGCGTTCGAGCAGTTGGATGTTGCGGTCCAGGTGACGGGCGCTGGTCAGCAGGATATTTTGCAGGTCGTCTTCGGGCAGGTGCATCGAGCACGATGCGCTGACCAGGATGCCGTCCTTGCTGAGCAGGCGCATGGCTTGCTCGTTGAGGCGGCGATAGGCGCCTTCGCCATTCTTCAGGTCTTTCTTGCGCTTGATGAAGGCCGGTGGGTCGGCGACGATCACGTCGAAACGCTCTTCGCTGGCCTTGAGTTCCTTCAGGGCTTCGAAGACGTCGCCTTCGATGCAGGTCAGTTTCTCGGCGAAGCCGTTCAGCGCGGCGTTGCGCTCGACACCGTCGAGGGCGAAGGCCGAGGCATCGACGCAGAACACCTCACTGGCGCCGAACGCCGCGGCTTGCACGCCCCATCCGCCGATGTAGCTGAACAGGTCCAGCACGCGCTTGCCCTTGGCGTACGGGGCCAGGCGTGCGCGGTTCATGCGGTGGTCGTAGAACCAGCCGGTTTTCTGGCCTTCCATGACTGGCGCTTCGAACTTCACGCCGTTCTCTTCCAGGGCGACCCATTCCGGCACCAGGCCGAACACGGTCTCGACGTAGCGGTTCAGGCCTTCGGCGTCACGGGCGGCGGAGTCGTTCTTGAACAGGATGCCGCTGGGCTTGAGCACTTGAGTCAGGGCGGCGATCACGTCGTCCTTGTGGGCTTCCATGGTGGCCGAGGCGATCTGCACCACCAGGATGTCGCCGAAGCGGTCGACCACCAGGCCTGGCAGCAGGTCGGAGTCGCCGTAGACCAGGCGATAGAACGGCTTGTCGAACAGCCGCTCGCGCAGGGACAACGCCACGTTGAGGCGATGCACCAGCAGGGATTTGTCCAGCGGCAGCTTCACGTCACGAGACAGCAGCCGGGCGCAGATCAGGTTGTTGGGGCTCATCGCAACGATGCCCAACGGCTTGCCGCCGGCGGCTTCGAGGATGGCCTGGTCGCCGGCCTTGAAGCCGTGCAGGGGCGTGGCGGCTACATCGATTTCGTTGCTGTAGACCCACAGGTGGCCGGCGCGCAGGCGACGGTCGGCGTTGGCTTTGAGGCGCAGGCTAGGCAGGGACATGACGTCGCTCCGGAAAAAAGAGCGGGAGTATACCGTGTTGCAACCCTGGCGGGGCTTGCGGTGGACATGTGGTGAGGGGGACACCTTCTCCCTTGGCCGTAGAAACTGTGTAGGAGCTGTGTAGGAGCTGTCGAGTGCAACGAGGCTGCGATCTTTTCCACTGCCCATTGAGTCGCGAGCGAAAGATCAAGATCAAAATCAAAAGATCGCAGGCTTCGCCAGCTCCTACAGAGCGCGGGCCTCACGCGCAAGCCGATACCTCAAGCAAAGTTCCGCCGATCTTCCTTGCGGTGTATCGGATCCATCTTTAAGGGTTAGAATCCCCGCCTGACCCAGAGTGTGTACTCATGTCCAAAGAGCTTACTGCCGAACAGATCCAACAGTCCTTGCAAGGCATCAGCGTGCCGCCCCAGCCGCAGATCATGGTGGATCTGCAGATGGAGCAGTACATGCCCGACCCGGACCTGGAGACCATCGCCAAACTGATTTCTCAGGACCCGGGCCTTTCCGGGGCCTTGCTCAAGATCGTCAACTCGCCGTATTACGGCCTGCGCAACAAGATCACTTCGATCCAGCGCGCGGTGAACCTGCTGGGCAGCCGTTCGATCATCAACCTGATCAATGCGCAGTCGATCAAGGGCGAGCTGCACGACGACGCCATCGTCACCCTGAACCGCTTTTGGGATACGGCCCAGGACGTGGCGATGACCTGCCTGACCCTGGCCAAGCGCGTCGGCCTGGAAAATGGTGACGAAGCCTATGCCCTGGGGCTGTTCCACGATTGTGGCGTGCCGTTGATGCTCAAGCAGTTTCCCAACTACATGAGCGTGCTGGAAGAGGCCTACGCCAGTGCCAGCGCCGAGTGCCGGGTGGTGGACACCGAGAACCGCGTGTTCAACACCAACCATGCGGTGGTCGGTTACTACACGTCCAAGTCCTGGCGCCTGCCGGATCACGTCAGCCAGGCCATTGCCAACCACCACAATGCCCTGGCGGTGTTCAGCGACGAGTCTTCACGCAACAACAGCCCGCTGAAAAACCTGCTGGCGATCCTGAAGATGTCCGAGAACATCTGTGCCTCCCACCGGGTGCTGGGCAACCAGGCCGAAGACCACGAGTGGGAGAGCGTCGGGGGCCTGGTGCTCGACTACATCGGTTTGTCGGAATACGACTTCCAGACCCAAAAACAGGAAATTCGCGACCTCGCCTCCCGTTGAGCGCGCGGCTTCGCCTGACGCGAGAACCCCATGCCAGAACTGCCGGAAGTCGAAACCACCCGTCGCGGCATCGCGCCCCATCTTGAAGGCCAGCGGGTCAGTCGCGTGGTGGTCCGTGACCGCCGCCTGCGCTGGCCGATCCCGGAAGATCTCGACGTGCGGCTCTCGGGCCAGCGCATCGTGCAAGTGGAGCGGCGGGCCAAATACCTGTTGATCAATGCCGAGGTCGGCACGTTGATCAGCCACCTGGGCATGTCCGGCAACTTGCGCCTGGTGGAGGTCGGCATGCCCGCCCTCAAGCATGAGCACGTGGACATCGAGCTGGAGTCGGGCCTGGCCTTGCGCTACACCGACCCTCGGCGTTTCGGCGCGATGCTCTGGAGCCTCGACCCGCTTAATCACGAGTTGTTGATTCGCCTCGGTCCCGAGCCGTTGACCGACCTGTTCGATGGCGAGCGGTTGTTCCAGCTTTCGCGAGGGCGCTCCATGGCCGTCAAGCCGTTCATCATGGACAACGCAGTGGTGGTGGGCGTGGGCAATATCTACGCGACCGAGGCGCTGTTCGCCGCCGGGATCGACCCGCGCCGGTCAGCCGGAGGCATTTCCCGGGCGCGTTACCTGAAGCTGGCGATCGAGATCAAGCGCATCCTCGCCCATGCCATCGAGCGCGGTGGCACCACGTTGCGGGACTTCATCGGTGGGGACGGCCAGCCGGGCTATTTCCAGCAGGAGCTGTTTGTCTATGGCCGGGGCGGGGAACTGTGCAAGGTCTGCGGCACGGGGCTGCGGGAAATCCGCCTGGGCCAGCGCGCCAGCGTCTGGTGCCCTCGCTGCCAGAGCTGATCGGTCCTACGGTCTATAGTCAGTATTAACTGATTTAGCCGAAGGATCGCCCGATGAAATTGCTTCGACCTGTCGCTTTAGCGCTGCTGCTGAGTGTTGGTTTGCCTGCCCAGGCCAACAGTGGCAGCGGCGACCCGCGCTACACCATCCAGAATCCGCCGGCTTTTGCCATGATCGGTGATCTGCTGATCGCCCGCCCACTGCTGCTCGCCGCCACGGTGATCGGGGCGGGGGCGTTCGTGGTGTCGTTGCCCTTTACCGCGCTGGGCGGTGGGGTCGGCGATGCGGGGAAGGCGCTGGTGGTGGACCCGGCGAAAGCCACGTTTGTGCGATGCCTGGGGTGTGTGGGGGAGGGGTTTGAGCGGCAGGAGTGAAGGTCGACAGTTATATCTGGGTGGTTGCTGAGGGCCTCTTCGCGAGCAAGCCCGCTCCCACAAGGGATGTGCTTATGACACAAATCATGTGAACACAGTCGATTTCTATGGGAGCGGGCTTGCTCGCGAAGACGTCGGTACAGACGCTAGAAAACCACCTGGCTCAAGCCTTGCCAGTGATCTTGCGATATTTCTCCATCAACTGCTCTTCCGTCTCCGGATGAGCCTCGTCCAGCGGAATGCAATCCACTGGGCAAACCTGCTGGCACTGGGGTTCGTCGTAATGGCCGACGCACTGGGTGCACAGGTTCGGGTCGATGACGTAGATTTCCTCACCTTGGGAAATGGCGGCGTTCGGGCACTCGGGTTCGCAGACGTCGCAATTGATGCAGTCGTCGGTGATGATCAGGGACATGCAGGCTCCTGCCGGGGCGTTGGGCCCGGGCATCTGAAAACGTATGGGCGCAATTGTGCCGCATTGGCGAGCGCAGTGCACGCGGGCGCGATGGACTGCGCTGTGCTGCGAGGCGGCTCGCAGCACCCGCCAGCTATTTCTTGAAGCGCAGGGTCAGTGCATCGGCCACGGCCGGGTGGACGAACTTGGTGATATCACCGCCCAACGCCGCAATTTCCCGTACCAGGGTCGAGGAAATGAACGAGTAGCGTTCCGACGGCGTCAGGAACAGGCTTTCGACGTCTGGTGCCAGCTGGCGGTTCATGTTGGCCAGTTGGAACTCATACTCGAAGTCCGAGACCGCGCGCAGGCCGCGCAGGAACACGTTGGCGTTCTTTTCCTTGGCAAAGTGGGCCAGAAGCGTCGAGAAGCCGACCACTTCCACGTTGGGCAGGTGCTTGGTGACCTCGCGGGCCAGCTCCACACGTTGTTCCAGCGGGAACAGCGGATTTTTCTTCGGGCTGGCGGCGACGGCAATGATCACATGGTCGAACAGGCGCGCGGCGCGTTCGACCAGATCGCCATGGCCCTTGGTAATAGGGTCGAAGGTACCTGGGTACAACACTCGGTTCATCGCGTCGTCCTGGCGGGAGTCCGTTGGGGAGTCGGATGGTATCGCAGCCTTCTCGGTCGGCCAAGTCGGCTGTTGCGTAAGAAAGCACTATAGACGCTGCGAATAACCCGGATATCCAGACGTTCGGTAAGCCTGTGGCGAGGGAGCTTGCTCCCGCTGGGCTGCGCAGCAGACCCATTTTGTGAGCGCTTCGCGCTCAAGCGGGAGCAAGCTCCCTCGCCACGGTTTCAATACAGGGTTCATGGGGTTTTCAGGCGTTCGGCCAAGGCCGTCGCCAGTTGTGCGGTCAGCCCGTACACCGACAACTGCGGGTTGGCGCCGATGCTGGTGGGGAACAGCGAGCCGTCATGGATCGACAGGTTGCCCAGTTGGTGGTGGCGGCCCAGGCTGTCGGCGACAGCGGTTTTCGGGTCTTCGCCCATGGCGCAGCCACCCATCACGTGGGCACTGCCCAGGCGCGTGCGATACAAGGCCAGGTCGAGTCCGTCGATCAGTGTGCGGGCTTCGGCCAGGGTCTTCACGTAGTGGGCATCGCTATGGGCGGGCATGACCGCCTTGGCGCCGCCGGCGAATTGTATTTCGGCCATGCTGTGGAAAGCCCGGCGCAGGCCATCCCAGGTATACGGCGAAACGGGGTAGTCGAGCACGGGCGTGCCGTCGCTGCGCAACTCGACGCTGCCGCCGGGACTGTCCGGGTGAAAACCATCGCGCAACAGCGCCAGCATGGCGTGGGTATGGGGCAGTTGGGCCATGTGCACGGCGTTCTCGGCGCCGAACCCGCCCAATAACGTGGTGGCGAGGGCCGGGTGCAGGGGCGGGACTTCGAGCTTGTAGGCCATCTTGCCGGTGGTCCCGTCCTGCCATTGGAAATGATCCGAATAAATCGATTGCGGCGCGCCGTAGAACGGATTGATGACCTCGTCGAATTGCCCGACGGACATGTTTACCAAGTGCAGGAAGGTGCGCTTGCCCACGCGTTCGTGCGGGTCTGGCGCCTCGGAGCGCAACAGCAGGCCCGGGCTGTTGATGCCACCACCCGCCAGCACGTAGTGCCGCGCCTTGACGGTGATGCGCCGCCCGGTCGGCGCCACGCAACGTTCGTCCATGGCTTGGCACTCGATGCCGACCACGGCGTCGTTCTTGATCGTCAGGCGCTCGGCCCGCGCCAGGTAAAGCAGCGCGCCACCCTTGTCCAGCGTGGCCGGGATGGTGGTGACCAGCATCGACTGCTTGGCGTTGGTCGGGCAGCCCATGCCGCAATAACCCAGGTTCCAGCAACCGCGGACGTTGCGCGGGATGACGTGCCAGGCGTAGCCCAGTTGTTCACAGCCTTTGCGGATCACGTCGTTGTTGGCGTTGGGCGGAACGAGCCACGGCGCCACGCCCAGGCGTTGTTCCATCTGCGCAAACCAGGGTGCCATGTCAGCGCGGCCGTGACCCTTGACGTTGTGCTCGGCGGCCCAATGGTCGAGGGTCTGGTCGGGCGTGCGGAAGCTGGAGGTCCAATTGATCAGCGTCGTGCCGCCGACGGCCCGGCCCTGGAGAATGATAATGGCGCCGTCCTTGCTCATGCGCCCGAGGCCTTCCTGGTACAGGCTGCTGTAGGCCTGGTCTTCGAGCAGCTTGAAGTCATGGCTGGTCTTGAGCGGCCCTTCCTCGATCAGCAACACACGGTAGCCGGCGGCACTGAGGATTTCCGCCGTGGTCCCGCCACCGGCACCGCTGCCGACGATGGCCACGTCCGCTTCCAGGGTAAGGTCCTGGGACAACTGCGCGCCGTTGTAGGTGGTCCAGCCACGGGCGAGGCCTTCGCGGAAGGGATCGGGTACGGGCATGTTCGGGGCTCTCTTATTGTTATGTGTCGACGATGAGGAACCCTGTGGGAGCGGGCTTGCTCGCGAAGGCGGCTGTACATTCAACATTTATGCAAGCTGACACACCGCCTTCGCGAGCAAGCCCGCTCCCACAGGATCTCACTGGCTTTCAAATCTTGGGCGGTCCTGGATACCCGCAACGCGCCCAGGACTCGGGGCGGCTGTACCAGGCCATCATCACCAGTTGCAGCAATGAACTGTGGCCTTGGCGCAGCAGGTCCAGAGAACTGTTTTCCCACCGGGCGAGGAATTGGCGGATGTCATCGGCGCTGGCGTTCT
The DNA here is from genome assembly GCF_014268705.1 of Pseudomonas sp. SWRI179. NCBI lineage: Bacteria > Pseudomonadati > Pseudomonadota > Gammaproteobacteria > Pseudomonadales > Pseudomonadaceae > Pseudomonas > Pseudomonas sp. SWRI179. Next base: position 52,815 of record NZ_JABWRA010000034.1, read on the forward strand.
CCCACGTGCCCCAGACCCCGGTCAGTGGTCCACGGGTAATGCCAAGGGTGAGCACATCGAACAGCTGATGCGTGAGCTTGAGCATGGCGGGGGACAAGTGGGCCAGGCCGTTGTCCAGGCTTTTCAGGGTTTCGTCAGTGGCGGCAGGGATTCGTTCGGGGGTCACTGCGCCCTCCAGCATCACGGGGATGACGCTGCGTAGAAATGGCAGGTCGCTGTCGCGCAGGGCAATCAAGCCCGCGGCCGGTTGGCTTGGCGAGCAACCGCTCAGGCTGACGCCGAGCCCGACGGTGGCCAGGAAGGCGCTGGCGCCGAGGCTGAATTTCAGCAGGCCGCGCCGTGACAGCGCGGGGGCATCGATGAGGCTTGGGTTCATTATTGTTATTACCCGGCAAGAGACGCGTCAGCGGACAAACAGCTTCTGGATCAGTTTCTGCAACGGCTTGCCATAGGGTGGATAAATCAGCTTCGCCGCGTTGAACCGCTGTTTGGTCAGCACGCCCTTGGCCTTGCTGAAGGTCAGGAAACCCTCATGCCCGTGGTAGTGCCCCATTCCCGAGGGCCCGATGCCGCCGAATGGCATGTCATCCTGGGCGACATGCAGCAACGTGTCGTTCAGGCAGACGCCGCCGGAATGGGTTTCGTGGAGCACGCGATGCTGTTCGGCCTTGTTGTAGCCGAAGTAGTAGAGCGCCAGCGGGCGGGGTCGCTGATTGATGTAGGCAAACGCCTGGTCCAGATTGTCATAGGGCACGATGGGCAGCAGCGGGCCGAAGATCTCGTCCTGCATGACGGTCATCTCATCGTTGACGTTGAGCAGCAGGCTGTGGGCCATGCGGCGACCCTGGCCTTGCTCGAACAGCTCGATCAGCAACGCGCCTTTGCTGGTAGCGTCGCCGATGTAGCCGTTGAGCCGCGCCAGTTGTCGTTCGTTGATGACGGCGGTGTAGTCCGGGTTGTCCGCCAGGGTCGGATAAAACCCTCGAACCGCCTCGCGATAGGCCTCGACGAACTCGCCGACGCGGTTCTGCGGCACTAGCACATAGTCCGGGGCGACACAGGTTTGCCCGGCATTCAGGGTTTTGCCGAAGGCAATGCGTTCGGCGGCGTCCTTGATCGGTACATCGACCGACACGATGGCCGGCGATTTCCCACCCAGCTCAAGGGTGACCGGCGTCAGGTTTTCCGCAGCGGCGCGCATGACATGCTTGCCAATGCTGGTGGCGCCGGTGAACAACAGGTGATCGAAGGGCAACTTGGAAAACGCCATGCCCACGTCCGCCTCGCCCAGCACCACGCACACCAGGTCCTGGGGGAAGACCCGGGCCAGCAATTGCTTGAGCAGCAAGCCGGTCGCCGGTGTCGATTCGCTGAGCTTGAGCATCACCCGATTGCCCGCCGCCAGTGCCCCTACCAGCGGCCCGATGGCGAGGAACAGTGGGTAATTCCACGGGACGATGACCCCGACCACGCCCAACGGCTGATAGATCACTTTGGCGGACGCCGGTTGAAAGGCCATGCCCACCTTGCGCCGGGAGGGCTTCATCCAACCCTGGAGGTGACGGCTGGCGTAATGAATGCCATGCAGGCTCGGCATCAGCTCGGCCAGCAGTGTTTCGTCGGCGCTGCGGTGGCTGAAGTCCTGGCTGATGGCGTCGATCAAGGCTTGGCGTTCGTTGCTTAATACCTCCCGCAGTGCCTTGAGCCATTGGCGGCGCTGTACGGCCGGTGGCATCGGGTGGGCGGCGTAGGCCTGGCGCTGGGCATCGAAGCGCGACCGCAGCTCGTCCAGTTGTTGTTGAGACTCGTGCAGGTAGGCCACGTCGGCAGGCATCGTCAGGCACCAGATATTATTAGAGTGGGTGTTTTTTAGAGCTTATACTCTAAAAAGTCAATGACATCACTTAGCGGCTTTGGGTTTTTCCTGTGGCGGATAGGTCGTAAGATGCCGTTCAATGCTTTCGTCGAATTAAAGCCCAAACCATGGCCCCACGAATGAAAACCAGCGAGCGCATCGTGCAAAACAGCCTCGAGCTGTTCAACCAACAGGGTGAGCGTAGCGTCAGCACCAATCACATCGCCGCCCACATGGACATGTCCCCGGGCAATCTCTATTACCACTTCCCCAACAAGCAGGCGATCATCGCCGTGCTGTTCAGTGAGTACGAGAACCTGGTGGACAGTTTCCTGCGTCCGCCCCAGGGCCGGGCGGCCACAGTGGATGACAAACGCTTTTACCTGCAGGAACTGCTGGCGGCCATGTGGCGGTATCGCTTCCTGCACCGGGACCTGGAGCATCTGCTCGACAGCGATCCGGACCTTGCGGCCCGCTATCGGCGGTTTTCCCAGCGCTGCCTGATCCACGGCACCGCGATCTACGAGGGCTTCGTTGCCGCCGGTATCCTGAAGATGGACCGGGTGCAGATCGAATCCCTGACCCTCAACGCCTGGATCATCCTCACGTCCTGGGTGCGGTTCTTGTGCACCACGCGGGAAAATTTCAGCCACCTGAGCGAGCAGGCCATCAAGCGCGGCGTCTATCAGGTGCTGGTGCTGGAGGCCGGTTTCGTGACCGACCAGGCCCGCGAGGCGGTGGATGCACTGTTCAAGGAATATTACGTCCCGCTGGCCCAGACCCTGGAGGAAGGGCAGTAGGAATCGATCCCCGATTCAGTCACAGGAGCTCACCATGCCCATCGCGCAACTCATCAGCCCCCAAGCCCTCGAACAGCGGCGATCCCAGCCCGGGCTGGTGATCCTCGATTGCCGTTTCGCCCTGGAAGACCCGGATTACGGTCAGCGCAGTTATGCCGAGGGCCACATTGCCGGGGCGTCGTTCGCAGACCTTGAGCGCGACTTGAGTGGAGCGGTGACCCAGGGCGTGGCCGGGCGTCATCCGTTGCCCGAGCCCGAGGCGTTGATCGAGCGTCTCAAGACTTGGGGGCTGGATAACGACAGCGAGGTCGTGCTGTACGACGACGGTCCCGGCGCCTATGCCGCGCGGGCCTGGTGGTTGCTGGCCTGGCTGGGCAAGCGCGACGGCGTGTACATCCTCGACGGTGGGCTCAAGGCCTGGCATGCCGCCGGCTTGCCCCTGAGTCTTGATCCGCCGCAGAACGGTCGTGGGACCTTCAGCGGTGCGCCGGACGCGAGTTTGTTGATCGATGCGCAAGCCCTGCAACAACGCCTTGGCGAGCCGGCCATGACTTTGCTGGATGCCCGGGCCTTGCCGCGCTTCAAGGGCGAAGTCGAGCCAATCGACCCGATAGCCGGGCATATCCCGGGCGCCCAGTGCGCAGCGTTCACCGACAACCTGGGCGCCGATGGCCGCTTCCTGCCGGCCGAACAGCTCAAGCAACGCTTCGCCGAAAAACTGGGCGAGCGTTCGCCCACCGAACTGGTGGCGTACTGCGGCTCCGGCGTGACGGCGTGTCATAACCTGTTTGCCTTGTGCCTGGCAGGCTATCCGTTGGGACGGCTGTATGCCGGCTCGTGGAGTGAGTGGATCAATGATCCACAGCGGGGCGTGGCGAAGGGCGAATAACGAACACCCGGAATCAATATGGGTGAACACCAGACTGGTGAACATCCCAAAAACTGTGGGAGCGGGCTTGCTCGCGAAGACGGCGGTACATCCAACATTAATGCAATCTGACCCACCGCTTTCGCGAGCAAGCCCGCTCCCACAGGGATTCGTTTTGTCTGCAGATCCTTTTACTGCCCTTGCCACGCTCAGCGGTGGCCCAGGCTGGCCAGCCAATGGGGAATCCGCCGCTCCAGGTAATACCCGGGGCGGCGCAAGGTTCCGTCGACAAACCCCACATGCCCACCCCGGGCGTGCAATTCAATCCGGGTCGAGGCCGATAATTCGCCCGGTTCGGGCAGGCTGTGGGGGAAGACAAAAGGATCGTCGGCGGCCTGGATGACCAGGGTCGGCGTGCTGATAGCTGCCATGAAATAGCGGCTGGAGGCGCGGCGGTAGTAATCCGCTGCATCGGAGAACCCATGCAGCGGCGCCGTTACCCGGCCGTCAAAGTCCCAGAAGGTGCGCATGTTCTCCAGCGGACCCAGCGCCGCCAGGGTCGCCAGGCCTTCGTGACGTCCGTCGTGCAGAAACTGGCGTTGCTTGTTGCGCACATAGGCCACCAGTTGTCGCATGAAATGCGCCTGGTAGAGCTTGGAGAATCCCTGGCCAATGCGATCGGCGCACTGGTCGAGGCGAAACGGTACCGAGACCGCCACCGCCCCTTGCAACTGGCTGTCGCCGCCGGTTTCTCCCAGGTGCTTGAGCAGCACATTGCCGCCCAACGAATAGCCCACCGCAAACAGCGGCGCCAAGGGGCGTCGGGCGCGCAAGTGGGCGATGGCGGCGGCCAGGTCTTCGCTGACGCCCGAATGATAGCTGCGCGGCAGCAGGTTCGGCTCACCCGAGCAGCCGCGCCAGTTCAACGCCGCACTGGCCCAGCCCTGGCGACCGAGCGCCTGCTGCAACCCGGCCACGTAGGGCGAGTTGGAAGAGCCGGTCAGCCCGTGCAGCACCAGCACCAAGGGTGCCTCGGCGCTGTGGGGGCCATGCCAGTCGAGGTCGAGGAAATCGCCGTCTTCCAACCACAAGCGCTCGCGTTGGCGCGCGATGTGGGTGGTCGGGCGCCACAAGGGGCCCCACAAGGTTTGCAGGTGCGGATTGCCAAGGCCCGGAGCAGGGACGAAACGTTCAGGTGCGGCGGACATCATTATTATTCTCGATGTACGGGTCAGCCGTTCAGCCCATGTCCTTTGTCAAACGCTGCCACAACGCGTAATACACCCGTCCGGATTTCTGCTCGCGGTGCAAGCGCCAGTTGCCCGGCAAGCCCAGGGTGGACGGGGCGGTCTCGCTTTCAGTGTAGACCCAGGCATCCTCGGCCAGCCACTGGCGTTCTTCGAGCAAGGCGCAGACCGTCGGCAACAGGTTCTGGTTGAACGGCGGGTCGAGGAACACCAGGTCGAAAGGCGTTGCCGGTTGGCTGTCGAGGTAGCGCAGCGCATCGGCGGTTTGCACCTGGCCGACGGTGCAGCGCAGGGTGCCCAGGTGTTCCTTCAGGCTGGAGACCGCCAGATTGCTGGCGTCCAGCGCCTGGCCCATGGCGGCGCCGCGGGACAAGGCCTCGAGAAACAGCGCGCCGCTGCCGGCGAACGGGTCGAGTACCCGGGCACCCGCCACGTAGGGCGCGAGCCAGTTGAACAGGGTTTCCCGCACGCGGTCCGGGGTCGGGCGCAAGCCTGGGGCATCCGGGAAGCTAAGGCGCCGGCTGCGCCATTCGCCGCCGATGATGCGCAACTGGTTCACACCGTTGTGCACGGGTTTCTTGCTGGAATTGGATGGGCGGGCCATTAGTGCTCCGGAACCCCGAGCGGCTGCTCGGCAGGTTTGTCAGTGGGGGGCGGCAACGGCTTTTGCGGCACGCTCGGGCCGGCGGTGACGATAACCATCTTGTCGGTGCTCAGGTGTTTGTTCAGCGCGGCCTTGACCTGCTCGACGGTCAGTTCCTGGGACTGGCGCATGAAGTCCTCCAGGTAGCTCAGCGGCAAGTCGTAGAACCCCATGGCGCCGAGCTGGCCGACGATGTCGGCGTTGCTGGCGGTGGACAGCGGGAAGCTACCGGCCAACTCGCGCTTGGCGTCATCGAGTTCTTTTTGGGTCGGACCGGTCTTGAGGTAGTCGGCGAACACGTCCTGCACCAGTTTCAAGGTGCCTTCGCTCATCTCTGCACGGGTTTGCAAATTGATCATGAACGGGCCGCGGGCCTGCATCGCCGTGAAACCGGAGTACACGCCGTAGGTCAGGCCGCGCTTTTCGCGAACTTCAGTCATCAACCGCGTGCCGAAGCCACCGCCGCCGAGGATCTGGTTGCCCAAGGACACGGCGGCATAATCCGGATCGTCGCGGTCGATGCCCAGTTGCGCGAGCATCAGGTTGGTCTGCTTGGAGGGGAACTCGATGTGACCGATGCTCGCCTTCGGCTCCACCGGTGGCGGGGTTTTCGCCAGGGCCGGGCCTTTGGGCAGCGCGGTGGAAACCTGGTTGGCAATCGCTTCTGCTTCGGCGCGGGACAAGTCCCCCACCAGGGCTATCACGGCGTTGCCGGCGGCATAGGCCTTGGCGTGGAACGCTCGGGCCTGGGCCAGGGTGATCGGTGGAATGCTCTCGGCGGTGCCGTCGCTGGAGTGGGCATAAGGATGCTCGCCGTACAGGCGCTTCATCAGTTCCAGGCCCGCCAGTTTGCCGGGGTTCTGCTTCTGGTACTCGAAGCCGGCCAGCATCTGATTCTTGATACGGGCAAAGGAGTCGGCGGGGAGGGTCGGTTTACCGACGACTTCGGCGAACAGCTTCAAGGCCGGCTCACGTTTGTCGACCACACTGAGGCTGCGCAGGGACGCCACGGCCATGTCCCGGTAGGCACCGTTGCCGAAGTCCGCGCCGAGGCTTTCGAAGCCCTGGGCAATGGCGCTGACATCCTTGCCGGCCACGCCTTCGTTGAGCATGGCGTTGGTCAGCAGGGCGAGGCCAGGGGCGTCGCCGTCCTGGCTGCTGCCAGCGGCGAAGGTCAGGCGCAGGTCGAACATCGGCAATTCCCGGGCTTCGACGAACAACACCTTGGCGCCGTCGACGGTTTTCCAGGTTTGCACATCGAGCTGGCGCCGGCTGGGCGCCTTGTCGTTCAGTTCAGCCAAGGATTGCAGCTTGTTGCCGGACTTGGCCTTGTCCAAGGCCTGGCTGGCGTTGGAGTCGCTGGACGGCGTCAGGTAAAAGGCCAGGGCGCAGGCCAGGGCGATCGACACCAGGCCGATCGGCACCAGGCGCGATGATTTGCGCTCACTCATGAGCTTTCTCCTCGGGCAGGATGTGCGCAACGCTTAGACGCGAGCGGGTGAAATACAGCTGGGCTGCCTTCTGGATGTCTTGCGGGGTCACGCTTTGCAGTTCGGCGAGTTCGGTGTCCATCAGCTTCCAGGACAAACCGACGGTTTCCAGCTGGCCGATGGCGGTGGCCTGGCTGGTGATCGAATCGCGCTCGTAAACCAGCCCGGCGATGACCTGGGCGCGTACGCGTTCCAGTTCCTCGGCGGTCGGTGCGGTGGTTTTCAGCTGTTCGAGCAAGCGCCACAGACCGGCTTCGGCCTGGGCCAGGGTTTTGTTTTTCTGCGTGTTGGGCGTTGCCGACAAGGTGAACAGCGTGTCGCCACGGGTGTAGGCGTCGTAGCTCGACGAACCGCCGGACACCAATTCTTCACCGCGCTCCAGCTGGGTCGGGATCCGGCCGCTGTAGCCGCCGTCCAGCAAGGCCGAGATCAGCCGCAGGGCGTTGACCGACGCCTTGTCTGTCGCGGTGGCGATGCTCGGCACGTTGAAAGCCAGCATCACGCTGGGCAGTTGGGTCTGCACATGCAAAGTGATCTGGCGCTCGCCGGGTTCGGCCAGTTCCAGGGGGATTTTCGCGACCGGCACCGCGCGCCGGGCAATCGGGCCGAAATAACGCTGGGCCAGGGACTTGACCTCATCCGGCGTTACGTCGCCAACCACCACCAGGGTCGCGTTGTTCGGGGTGTACCAGGATTGGTACCAGTGACGCAGTTCTTCGACGGTCATCCGGTCCAGGTCGGCCATCCAGCCGATGGTCGGCGTGTGGTAGCCGCTGGCCGGGTAAGCCATGGCCTTGAAGCGCTCATAGGCCTTGGACATGGGCTTGTCGTCGGTGCGCATGCGCCGCTCTTCCTTGATCACCTCGATCTCGCGGCTGAATTCCTCCGGCGGCAGGCGCAGGCTGGCCATGCGGTCGGCTTCCAGTTCGAAGGCCACGCCCAGGCGGTCACGGGCCAGCACCTGGTAATAGGCGGTGAAGTCATCGCTGGTGAAGGCGTTCTCTTCGGCACCGAGGTCGCGCAGGATCAGCGACGCTTCGCCGGGGCCGACTTTTTCACTGCCTTTGAACATCATGTGCTCAAGGGCGTGGGACAAACCGGTCTGGCCTGGCGTTTCGTAGCTGGAACCCACCTTGTACCAGACCTGGGACACCACCACCGGCGCGCGATGGTCTTCGCGCACGACGACCTTCAGGCCGTTGTCGAGGGTGAATTCATGGGTGGGTTGTGGGTCGGCAGCCAAGGCTGAAAAGGGCAGACAAACTGTGCTGAGCAGCAGGCCTGCGGCGCGGCGGGCAAGAGCATTCATTCGTGTTTAAACCTGTTGGGTTGCCTGCTAGGTCTTAGCCTCAGCAGGCGAGGAGGTGCTAGGATACTGATCCGTTTTACTGGCGGCCACGCCTATCGGGCCTTTTATCGGCCCGGGGTTGTCTGGGTTCTGCGGAGAAACGTTGGGTTTGCTCGTTGATCCCGACGTTTTCGCCGATGATGCCGTACCAGTCCTTCGAAAAAATCGACTTTGAGGCGTCCTGGGGACGCTTCGACAAAATGTTGCGCGTGAACAAGCTGGATGAAACGCAGTCTGTTCAGCATTGAATATTTATCACCGAGGCGCCCTCGTGGCGCGTCGCTACCGTGAGATAGCCGTCCTCCATGTTTGGTTCCAACGACGACAAGAAGACCCCAGCTGCGGCTGGCGAGAAAAAAAGCCTGTTCGGATGGCTGCGCAAGAAGCCGCAGGAAACCGTCGTCGAACAGCCAGAAGCGCTACCTGAGCCCGCCGCCGAAACAGTGGCCGAAGAGGCGGCGCCCATCGTCCTGCCGATTGCCGAGCCGGTGCTGCAGCCGGCCGAGCCTGAACCCGAGCTCGCGCCTGAGCCGCTGGCCGAACAGCCGCTGACCCCGCCGGCCGGGCAAACGCCCTGGCTGACCTTGCCGGTGGCGGAAGAGCCGGTTGCGCTGGTCGAGGACGAAGCAGCGCATACCCCACCACCGATTCCGGCAACGACGCAACCTGTCGAGAAGCCGATCGAGGCGCCGGTTGCCGAAGCGCCAGCGTCCGTCATTACGCCCGCCGCGCCTCAACCCGTTCCTGAGCCAGAGCCTGCTCCGGCTGAGGTTCCGACTCCGGCCGAGCCGCCACGCACGGCCGAAGAAAACAAGGTCGGCTTCTTCGCCCGCCTCAAGCAGGGCCTGTCCAAGACCAGCGCCAGCATCGGTGAAGGCATGGCCAGCCTGTTCCTGGGCAAGAAAGTCATCGATGACGAATTGCTGGAAGACATCGAAACCCGCCTGCTGACTGCCGATGTCGGTGTCGAGGCCACGTCGGTGATCATCCAGAGCCTGACCCAGAAGGTCGCGCGCAAGCAGCTGACCGACGCCGATGCCCTGTACAAATCCCTGCAAGGCGAGCTGACCAGCCTGCTCAAGCCGGTGGAAAAACCCCTGGTGGTGGCTTCGCAGAACAAGCCGTTCGTGATTCTGGTCGTTGGCGTCAACGGCGCCGGCAAGACCACCACCATCGGCAAGCTGGCCAAGAAGCTGCAGCTCGAAGGCAAGAAAGTCATGCTGGCCGCGGGCGACACCTTCCGCGCCGCCGCAGTCGAACAGCTGCAAGTGTGGGGCGAGCGCAACAAGATCCCGGTGATCGCCCAGCACACCGGTGCCGACTCCGCCTCGGTGATCTTTGACGCCGTACAAGCGGCCAAGGCCCGTGGCGTCGATGTGCTGATCGCCGACACCGCCGGTCGCCTGCACACCAAAGACAACCTGATGGAAGAGTTGAAGAAGGTTCGCCGGGTGATCGGCAAACTCGACGCCGACGCGCCCCACGAAGTGCTGCTGGTGCTGGACGCCGGTACCGGCCAGAACGCCATCAACCAGGCCAAGCAATTCAACCAGACCGTCGAACTGACCGGGCTGGCCCTGACCAAGCTCGACGGCACGGCCAAGGGCGGGGTGATTTTCGCCCTGGCCAAGCAGTTCGGCCTGCCCATTCGCTACATCGGCGTGGGCGAAGGCATCGACGATTTGCGCACCTTTGAAGCCGAGCCCTTTGTCCAGGCACTGTTTGCCGAGCGGGAGCATTCATGATTCGTTTCGAACAGGTCGGTAAACGCTATCCGAACGGTCATGTCGGCTTGCATGAGCTGAGCTTTCGGGTCCGTCGGGGCGAGTTTCTGTTTGTCACCGGCCATTCCGGCGCCGGTAAAAGTACCCTGCTGCGCCTGTTGCTGGCGATGGAACGACCGTCTACTGGCAAACTGCTGCTGGCCGGCCAGGACCTGAGCACCATCAGCAATGCCCAGATCCCCTACCTGCGGCGGCAGATCGGCGTGGTGTTCCAGAATCACCAATTGCTGTTCGACCGCACGGTGTTCAACAACGTGGCGTTGCCGTTGCAGATCCTCGGCTTGTCCAAGGCCGAGATCATCAAGCGCGTGGACTCGGCCCTGGAGCGCGTGGCCCTGTCGGACAAGACCGACCTGTACCCAGGCGACCTGTCCACCGGCCAGCAACAGCGCGTCGGCATCGCCCGCGCCATCGTCCATCGCCCGGCCTTGCTGCTGGCGGACGAACCCACCGGTAACCTCGACCCGCGCCTGGCGGCGGAAATCATGGGCGTATTCGAAGACATCAACCGCCTGGGCACCAGCGTGCTGATCGCCAGTCACGACCTGGCACTGATCGCGCGCATGCGTCACCGCATGCTCACCTTGCAACGCGGTCGACTGATCGGTGACGGGGAGGCCGGCGTATGAGTGCTACTCGCAGCCCGAAAGTGGCCGAACGCGTGGCCCCGAAGGCCTCCGATCCGCAGCCGCAAAAGAAAAAGCGCGACGATGACGACGGCCCGGACTTCGCCACGCTGCTGCGTGCCTGGATCGAAAGCCATCGCGCCAGCCTGCTGGACAGCCTGCGGCGCCTGGGCAAGCAGCCCATCGGCAGCTTCTTTACCTGCATGGTGATGGCGGTTGCCTTGAGCCTGCCCATGGGGCTGTCATTATTGCTAAATAATGTGGAGCGCCTCGGCGGTTCGTGGCAGCGCGCCGCGCAGATTTCCCTCTACCTGCAGATGGACGCCAGCCCTGGTGAAGGCCAGGCGTTGCGTGAGCAAATCAAGGCCATGCCAGGCGTGTCCGATGCCGAATACATCGGGCGCGAGCAGGCGCTGGAGGAATTCCAGCAGCAGTCCGGCCTGGGCGATGCCCTCAAGGAATTGCCGGAGAATCCGCTGCCAGGCGTGGTGCTGGTGACGCCGAACGAGGTCGACAAGCCGGCCCTTGAAGCATTAAGACAAAGACTTTCCGAGTTGCCGAAGGTACAACAGGCGCAACTTGATCTAGTCTGGGTCGAGCGTCTGGCGGCGATCCTCAAGCTTGGCGACCGGTTTGTCTTTGGTCTGACGGTGCTGCTGGTTTCTGCATTACTTTTGGTGATAGGCAATACCATTCGTCTTCATATTGAAAACCGCCGCACCGAGATAGAAGTGATTAAACTCGTCGGCGGTACGGACAGTTATGTACGCAGGCCCTTCCTTTATATGGGGGCGCTGTACGGCTTCGGTGCCGGCATTCTGTCTTGGGGCGTATTGGCGTTTGGCCTGGATTGGCTGAACGATGCGGTAGTGGGGCTGGCCGGTTTGTACGGCAGTGATTTCTCGCTGGCCGGAGTGCCAGTCGCCGACGGTCTGTCGCTCTTGCTTGGCGCGGTGCTGTTGGGTTATATCGGTGCATGGATTGCGGTCGCACGCCACTTGCGTGAGCTTGCGCCAAAATAGTGTTTTTTGCGCGTATTGACCTTTCGGTTTTTGTGGGAACTTGTCCTACGGTTCCCGGTCAATTTTCGCAGTGCTGAACTGCACGAGTTATGTAAGTTGGAGGTTTTTTCGTATGACCACTTCTTTGCAACCTGCTTATGCTCTGGTCCCGGGTGCGAACCTGGAGGCCTATGTGCACACGGTCAACAGCATCCCGCTGCTGACCCCCGAGCAGGAGCGTGAACTGGCCGAGAGTCTCTACTATGAGCAGGATCTTGAGGCGGCTCGGCAGATGGTGCTCGCCCACCTGCGTTTTGTCGTACATATCGCCCGCAGCTATTCCGGCTACGGGCTGGCCCAGGCCGACCTGATCCAGGAAGGCAACGTTGGCCTGATGAAGGCGGTCAAGCGTTTCAACCCGGAAATGGGTGTACGCCTGGTGTCGTTTGCCGTGCACTGGATCAAGGCGGAAATCCACGAGTTCATCTTGCGCAACTGGCGCATCGTGAAAGTCGCGACCACCAAGGCCCAGCGCAAGCTGTTCTTCAACCTGCGCAGCCAGAAGAAGCGTCTGGCCTGGCTGAACAACGAGGAAGTCCATCGCGTTGCCGAAAGCCTGGGCGTGGAGCCTCGGGAAGTGCGCGAGATGGAAAGCCGCCTGACCGGCCATGACATGGCCTTCGACCCGGCCGCCGAAGCGGACGACGACAGCGCTTTCCAATCGCCGGCCAACTACCTGGAAGACCACCGGTACGACCCGGCGCGTCAACTGGAAGACGCCGACTGGAGTGACAACTCCAATACCAACCTGCACGAAGCACTGGAAGTGCTGGACGAGCGCAGCCGCGACATCCTCTACCAGCGCTGGCTGGCCGAGGAAAAAGCCACGCTGCACGACCTGGCGCAGAAGTACAACGTGTCGGCCGAGCGGATTCGCCAGCTTGAGAAGAGCGCGATGAACAAGCTCAAGGTCTCGATCGCGGCTTGACCTGCGATAGCGACAATAAAAAACGCCCCGATCAGTGATGATCGGGGCGTTTTTGTTTGTGCTCAATCTCGGACCTGACACTCCACCTGTGGGAGCGGGCTTGCTCGCGAATGCGGTGTGCCAGTCCACATCAATGTATCTGGTGCACCGCATTCGCGAGCAAGCCCGCTCCCACAAGGGGTCTCCAGTGTCTTGGTTATTGCGCCCAGGGCGCCCGCCGCGACTCATTCAGCTGCAATAGATAACCGGCGCCCCCCAACTGGCCCATCTGCTGGCGAATCCAACCCGCCCGCCGTAGCACGTAGGGGCTCGGCCGGCTTGCGCTCCATTTTCGCGGGTTGGGCAACACCGCCGCCAACAGGCTGGCCTGTTGCCGAGACAATGCACCCGCGCCCACGCGAAAGTGATGCCGCGCCGCCGCTTCCGCTCCAAACACGCCGTCATCCCACTCCACGCTATTGAGGTACACCTCGAGGATCCGCTGCTTGGGCCAGAACACTTCGATCAGTGCGGTGAACCAGGCCTCCAGGCCTTTGCGCAGCCAGCTGCGGCCCGACCACAGGAACAGGTTTTTCGAGACTTGCTGGCTGAGGGTGCTGGCGCCGCGGATCGAGCCGCCACGGCCATTGTGGGCGAAGGCGGCCTGGATCGCACCGATGTCGAAGCCCCAGTGTTCGGGGAATTTCTGGTCTTCGCCAGCAATTACCGCAACCTTGAGGCTGTCGGATATCTGGTCCCAAGGTTGCCAGTCGCGCTGCAGGTCGATCGGCTCGCCGCTGAACCAGGATTCAACCTTGCGCTCGATCATCAGCGCGGTGAACGGTGGTGGCACCACGCGAAACAGCAGCACCAGCACAACGCTGCCGACGGCGAACCAGAGCAGGGCTTTAAGGAATCGTCGAAACAATGTACGCAGCATAGAGATGGCTTGGCCGAACCCGTCGAGCGGGCCATTATACAGACCCTGCCCACCGAGTCTGATTGGAGTTCCCATGTTGCGTAGCTTTCTGATGCTGGCGGCTTTTTTCGGTTTCACAGGCGTGGCGTTGGGGGCATTCGCCGCCCATGGCCTGAAAAGCCGCCTGAGCGCCGATTACCTGGCGATTTTCCACACCGGCGTCACCTACCAACTGGTCCACACCCTGGCGTTGCTGGGCGTCGCGCTGCTGGCCACGCACATTCCCGGACGCATCGTCACCTGGGCTGGGGTTTCCTTTGTGATCGGTATCCTGTTGTTCTCCGGCAGCCTGTATTTGTTGACCCTTACAGGCGTTACCAAGCTGGGCATCATCACGCCCTTGGGCGGCGTGGCCTTCCTGATCGGCTGGTTGTGCCTGGGCATCGCGGCCTGGCGCCTGCAACTTGCCGCTTGAAGCTTGTGGCTCGTAGCTGACCAAGGGGCTTGGGTCACCCAGACTGATCGGGCTAGAATGCCAGCCCCTAAAAATGATGGCGGCATCCGGCATGCGCATTCAGTTGAACGGCGAACCCCTTGAACTGCCCGACGGTGAAACCGTTGCGGCCCTGCTGACCCGTCTGGAACTCACCGGACGCCGCGTCGCGGTGGAACTCAATCTGGATATCGTCCCGCGCAGCCAGCACGCCGAAACCACGTTGAACGACGGTGATTCGGTCGAAGTGGTCCATGCCATCGGCGGCGGCTAGTCGCCTCGGTTTCGCAGCATTTCGCAAGAACCTCACCCCAACAGAGGATTTCCCATGAGCATCGTTCGTAGCGACAAGCCCTTCGTCCTGGCCGGTCGTACCTACCAGTCGCGCTTGCTGGTAGGCACCGGCAAATACCGCGATATGGAAGAGACCCGCCTGGCCATCGAGGCCTCGGGCGCCGAGATCGTGACCGTCGCCGTGCGCCGGACCAACATCGGCCAGAACCCGGGCGAACCGAACCTGCTGGATATCCTGCCGCCGGATCGCTACACCATCCTGCCGAACACCGCCGGTTGCTTCGACGCCATCGAGGCTGTGCGCACCTGCCGCCTGGCCCGTGAACTGCTCGACGGCCACAACCTGGTGAAGCTGGAAGTGCTGGCGGACCAGAAGACCCTGTTCCCCAACGTGATCGAAACCCTCAAGGCCGCCGAGACCCTGGTCAAGGAAGGTTTCGACGTGATGGTCTACACCAGCGACGACCCGATCATTGCCCGTCAACTGGCGGAGATCGGCTGCATCGCGGTCATGCCGCTGGCCGGCCTGATCGGCACGGGCTTGGGGATCTGCAACCCATACAACCTGCAGATCATCCTGGAAGAAGCCAAGATCCCGGTGTTGGTGGATGCCGGTGTCGGTACCGCCTCCGACGCCACCATTGCCATGGAACTGGGTTGCGAAGCGGTGCTGATGAACTCGGCCATCGCCCACGCCCAGCAGCCGATCCTGATGGCCGAAGCCATGAAACACGCCATCGTCGCCGGTCGCCTGGCGTACCTGGCCGGGCGCATGCCGAAAAAACTTTACGCCAGCGCCTCCTCGCCGCTGGATGGTCTGATCAAGTAAGAGCCATTGATGACTGAATCGAACGACACGCCGGTCCTGCCGGAAGAAGGCGAAGAGCGCCAGCACCGCCGCATCAAGAGTTTCGTAATGCGCGCCGGGCGCATGACTGAAGGCCAGCAGCGTGGCCTGGAGCAGGGCGCGCCGCTTTATGTCCTGCCGTTGGCTGACGCACCGGTCGACTTCGACCAGGTATTTGGCCGCTCGGCCCCGCGCTCGCTGGAAATCGGCTTTGGCATGGGCCACTCGTTGTTGGAGATGGCCGCCGCTTCACCTGAGCAGGATTTCATTGGTGTGGAAGTCCACCGTCCAGGCGTCGGTGCGCTGCTCAATGGCGTACTGACCCAAGGGCTGACCAACCTGCGGGTCTACGATTGCGACGCCATCGAAGTGCTCAACCGCTGCGTGGCCGATAACAGTCTCGATCGGCTGATGCTGTTCTTCCCGGATCCCTGGCACAAAAGCCGTCACCATAAGCGCCGGATCGTCCAGGCGTCGTTCGCTGAGCTGGTGCGTAGCAAGTTGAAGGTCGGCGGTGTGCTGCACATGGCCACCGACTGGGAACCCTACGCCGAGTACATGCTGGAAGTGATGAACGTCGCCCCGGGTTATCGCAACCTGGCCGAAGACGGCAAGTGCGTGCCGCGCCCGGCTGAACGGCCGATCACCAAGTTCGAGCGCCGTGGCGAACGGCTTGGGCATGGGGTGTGGGATTTGAAATTCGAGAAATTGGCGTAAACACCAGAAATCCCTGCTGAAATGGGATTCCCTGTGGGAGCGGGCTTGCTCGCGAAAGCGGTGTAGCAGTCGACATGGATGTTGAATGTTCTGCCGCATTCGCGAGCAAGCCCGCTCCCACATGTGTTTCGTGGTGTCTGTTGGTTCAGCGCCGATCCGCCACTACGCCAATCAACACCAACACCACCAACAACACCGGCGCCAGGCTGTAGTTGTTGAACTGGCTCAAGCCCCTGACGATCCACGGCGTGGCGTAGATCAGCGCCGCGCCGCTGCCGATCATGCACAGCAGGGCGATCAAGGGGACGCGCAAGGCGCCGGCGATGCTGCCCAGGCGCTGTTCGACCCAGCCCTTGATGTCGGCACCAAACAGCACCAGCAAACAGCCTACCAATGCCAGGGAGATTTCCGACAGGTTGCTGCGGCTCCAGCGGGACACGGTGGCCAGCAGGTCGAGTACCAGATCCATTCGATTTCCTTGTGTTGATCAGCTCAGAAATGTCTGCAGCAAGTCATTGAGAAACAGCTGTCCGCGCTCGGTGGCCGCCAGACGTGTCGGTTCGACCTGCAACAACCCGCTTTGTTCGGCCTCGCGCCGGCCTTCGGCCAGGCTTTCAAGTGGCAGCCCGGTGCGCTCCGGGTACAGCCGCGCCTCCACGCCTGCGGTCAGGCGCAGGGCGTTCATCAGGAACTCGAATGGCAGTTCTTCGTTGGCCAGGATTTTCTCGCCGGCCTGGAAGCTTTTGGCTGGGTTGAGGTAGTCCTTGGGCAGGCGGGTCTTCCAGGTGCGCACGATGCGCCCGTCCGGATGGCTGAGCTTGCCGTGGGCGCCGGCACCGATGCCGATGAAGTCGCCGAAACTCCAGTAATTGAGGTTATGCCGCGCCGCCCGACCGGGCTGGGCGTAGGCCGAGACTTCGTATTGGCCGTAGCCGTGTTCGGCCAGCAAGGCCTGCCCGGCTTCCTGGATGTCCCACAGCGTGTCGTCTTCGGGCAAGGTCGGCGGCTGGTTCCAGAACACCGTGTTCGGCTCCAGCGTCAATTGGTACCAGGACAGGTGGGTCGGCTTCAAGGCGATGGCCTGGCGCAGGTCGCTCAAGGCGTCGTCGAGGGACTGGTCGGGCAGCCCATGCATCAGGTCCAGGTTGAAATTGTCGAACCCGGCCTGGCGGGCCATGCCGGCGGCGCGCACCGCCTCGTCACCGTTATGGATCCGGCCCAAGGCTTCGAGCTTGGCCTGCTGGAAGCTCTGGATGCCGATGGACAAGCGATTGATGCCCAGGGCCCGGTAGGCGACGAACTTTTCCTGCTCGAACGTGCCGGGGTTGGCTTCCAAGGTGATTTCAATGTCCTGGGCGAACGGTATCCGCGCTTCGACACCCTTGAGCAAGCGGCCCAAGGCCTGGGCGCTGAACAGGCTCGGGGTGCCGCCACCGAAGAAGATCGAGCTCAGCGGGCGACCGTAAACCGCGTGCAGGTCCTGGTCGAGGTCGGCCAGCAGGGCGTCGACATACTCTTCTTCCGGCAACTGCGGACTGGCGGTGTGGGAGTTGAAGTCGCAATACGGGCATTTGCGCACGCACCACGGGATGTGGATGTACAACGCCAGGGGCGGCAGCACCGGCAGCGGCGCCCGAGGCGTTTGGACACCGCCATGAATCAGCGGCGCGGGAGCGTCATCGATCATTGCAGGCCCAGGCGTTGACGCAGCAGGGCCATGGCGCGGGCGCGGTGGCTCAGTTGGTTTTTTTCCACCGGCCCCAGCTCGGCGCTGGAGCAATTGCGCTCCGGCACCCAGAACAACGGGTCGTAGCCAAAACCGTGCTCGCCGCTGGCCTCGGTGAGAATGTGCCCGTGCCACAGGCCCTCGCAGAGGATCGGCAACGGATCGTCGGCGTGGCGGACCAAGGCCAGCACACAGACGAACTGCGCGCCGCGCTCGGCTTCGGGCACGTCCTTGAGGGCGTCGAGCAGCTTGGCGTTGTTCGCCGCGTCACCGTTGCCGTCAGCGTAACGGGCCGAGTAAATGCCCGGCGCGCCGCCGAGGAAATCCACGGCCAGCCCGGAATCGTCGGCCAGCGCCGGCAGACCGGAGATACGCGCGGCATTGCGGGCCTTGAGAATGGCGTTCTCGACGAACGACAGGCCAGTCTCCTCCGGTTCCACCTGGCTGAATTCGCCGATGGAGCGCAACTGCACCGACCCGCCGAGCATGGCCTGCAGTTCCTTGAGTTTGCCGGCGTTGTGGCTGGCCAGCACGAGTTGGGTAAGGTTGATCATTGGCCCGGGAACAGTTCCTGGTTGAAGTTGAGGGTGTTGATCTTGTCGCCGATCCGCACCTGGATCTCGAAGGTGCGGTTTTCCTGCTGGGGCACCGGATACTGGGCGATGTAGTAGATCGCGCCTTGCTCGATCACCTGCTTGAATTGCAGCGGGATGCTCTGGCTGGTGAGGTCTTTCACCGTGCCGCTGACCTGGGCCATCAAGGGCTTGCCGCCCTTGATCACCGAAATATTGATCACGCCCTGGTTCTTGCTGCGAATCAGCTCGGCTGCCTTGGCGATGTCGGGCGTCAGGAACGTGGAGTTGAAGGTGTTGTAGTGCACGGTGATATCACCGAATTTTTCCATGCGCTCGGCCTTGATGGCGTCGGCGGCCATGGCGCCAACGCTCAGGCAAGCGGTGATCAAAAACAACGCTAGACGTTTCATGTCGTGCTCCTGGTGAGGCCGGGGCTCACACCGCGACCTGATGATCGGCCAGGCCTGGGCTGCTGACCCGATAGATGCCTATTTCCCCTAACAGATTAGGCCATAGCTTGCTGGCCCACCCGTGGCGGTGCTGTTGGTCCACGGCCAGGCGATCGATGACCTTGGCCTCACGTTCGTGGCACAGCGCTTCGAAATCCTTGAAGGTGCAGAAGTGGATGTTCGGCGTGTTGTACCAGGTGTAGGGCAGGAAATCCGAGACCGGCATGCGGCCCTTGCTCGCCAGGTACCAGCGGCAGCGCCAGTGGCCGAAGTTGGGGAAGGTGATGATGCACTGGCGTCCGACCCGCAGCATTTCGTCGAGGATCTTGTCCGGGTAATGCACCGCTTGCAGGGCCTGGGTCATGACCACGATGTCGAAGCTGTTGCTGGCGAAGTTGCCCAGGCCCTTGTCCAGGTCCTGCTCGATGACGTTGATGCCCTTGGCGACGCACTCGGCAATGTTGTCCGGGTCGTTTTCCAGGCCGTAGCCGGTGACTTGCTTGTTGTCCCGCAGCCAGGTCAGCAGTTCGCCGTTGCCGCAGCCCAAGTCGAGCACGCGGCTGCCGGCGGGGATCCATTCCTGGATGATGTCCAGATCGGCTCTCATGGCGTCCTCACAGCGTTATACGGTTCATGTAGTTGCCGAACGCCTGCAGGTAGCGCGGGATCGGGATCAAAAAGGCGTCGTGGCCCTGGGGCGCGTCGATTTCCAAGTAGCAGACGTCCTTGCGCGCGGCCATCAGCGCATCCACCAGCTCCCGCGAGCGCGCCGGGGAGAAGCGCCAGTCGGTGGTGAACGACATCACACAGAACTTGGCGGTGGCGTTGGCGAAGGTTTTCGCCAGGTTATCGTCGAAGTTCGCCGCCGGATCGAAGTAGTCCAGCGCCTTGGTCATCAACAGGTAGGTGTTGGCGTCGAAACGCCCGGAGAACTCTTCACCCTGGTAGCGCAGGTAGCTCTCGACCTGGAACTCGACGCTGTGGAAGTCGTAGTTGAGCTTCTCGCTCTTGAGGCCACGGCCGAATTTCTCGCCCATGGAGTCGTCGGACAGGTAAGTAATGTGCCCGACCATGCGCGCCAGCATCAGCCCGCGCTTGGGGATCACGCCGTGTTCCTGGAACGAACCGCCGTGGAATTCCGGGTCGGTGAGGATCGCCTGGCGCGCCACTTCGTTGAAGGCGATGTTCTGCGCCGACAGCTTGGGCGCCGAGGCGATTGCCAGGCAGTGGCGCACGCGGTCCGGGTAGGTGATGGTCCATTGCAGGGCCTGCATGCCGCCCAGGCTGCCACCGATCACCGCTGCCCACTGGCCGATGCCGAGGCGGTCGGCCAGGCGCGCCTGGCTGTGGACCCAATCTTCCACGGTCAGCACCGGGAAATCGGCGCCGAAGGGCTTGCCGGTGTCCGGGTTGAGGCTGCTGGGGCCGGTGGAGCCGTTGCAGCCGCCGAGGTTGTTCAGGCTGACCACGAAAAACTTGCTGGTGTCGATGGGCTTGCCCGGGCCGATGCAACTGTCCCACCAGCCGGGCTTGCGGTCATCGACGCTGTGGTAGCCGGCGGCATGGTGATGCCCCGACAAGGCGTGGCAAATCAACACGGCATTGCTCGCCGTGGCGTTGAGGGTGCCGTAGGTTTCGTAGATCAGGTCATAGGCTGGCAACGAACGGCCGCAGGCCAGGGCCAGGGGCTCGCTGAAATGCGCCGTTTGCGGCGTCACCAGACCAACGGAATCGGGGGGAAAGGCAGCTGGCATCGACCCTGCTCGCGTTGAAATGAGGCGTAAGTCTAAAGACCGCTGGGGTTAGCGGCAAGCAAACGGCGGCGCTGATTGTCCGCTGATGCAAACCCTGTGATGACCGGATCAATCTGTGGCGAGGGAGCTTGCTCCCGCTGGGCCGGGCTGGCGCTCCAGCGCGAAGCGGCCCCGTAGGAGCTGTCGAGTGCAACGAGGCTGCGATCTTTCCACTGCCCATTGAGTCGTGAGCGAAAGATCAAGATCAAAAGATCGCAGGCTTCGCCAGCTCCTACAGAGCCCAGCGGGAGCAAGCTCCCTCGCCACAGGAAAAGTTGCAGCGTGCTTTAGATCAGCAACCGCAGGATCTCCGGCATCATGGTCATTGCC